>JACUTP010000106.1 GCA_014859785.1 Candidatus Methanoperedentaceae archaeon
TTAAAAAAACTAACCGAATATCTCAGGCACAACCCTTTTAGCAACTTCACGATACGCTGCCACAGGGTCTCCCCTATCAAACCTGAAAACATCCTTGTCCAGGGATTCACCCGTTATTTTATCCCAGAATCGACAGGTATCGCATGAGATTTCATCAGCAAGGATTATTCCGCCATTGAACCGTCCGAACTCAAGCTTAAAATCAGGAAGAAGAAGGTTTCGCTCACCAAGATATTCAACAAGCACCGAATTGATTGCCAGTGCAAGTTCCCGTATCCTTGAAAGCTCATCCTTTGTTGCAAGTCCAAGTGCAAGGGCGATATCGTCATTTATCATCGGGTCGCCGTATTCGTCACTCTTGTAATCAAACACAATGACAGGAGGGTCAAGTTGCTGTCCTGTTTCAAAAGGGTACTTCTTTACAATCGAACCTGCCGCTATATTCCTGACAATTACTTCAATCAGTATAATTTCCACATTATCGACAACCATATCGATGTCGGTCAGCATACTGTCATAATGCGTGGGGATTCCTTTTTGCTCAAGTAATTCGAAAAGCTTTACAGAAATCCGGGCATTTAAGTAACCCTTATTAGAAGCCGAGCTTAATTTCTTGCCGTCAAATGCAGACAGGCTGTCCCTGAATTCCATTATAAGTTTACCAGGATCATCCGTCCTGAAAACCGTCTTTGCCTTGCCTGAATGGAGTTGTTCCAGTTTCTTCATGTTCGAGCCCCGGATTTTGGGCGATAATAACTACTTCTTAAACTCAGTATAACCGCATTTCCCGCAAGCCAGACGGTCCCTGTGTGTCCCAAGAAATACAGCAGGTCCGCATTTGGGACATGACTGATTGAGTCTTTTGATGCCGTTATCTAATATTTCGTATGATTTGTGTATTGCCATAAAAACCACATCCTGTAATATATTTATTCAGCTTCCCCGGATGCTTCAAGTCCGGATTCTTCGCCGGATTCCTTTTTTGCTTCCTCTTTCGCAACGGTTTCCTGTTCAGCCGATGTTTCCTCTTCAATCGCTGGTACTGCTTCTCCTTCTGGCGCACTTCCTGAATCTTCAGCCACACCCTCACCTTCCGGTGGTGACTCAGTTTCAGGCTCTTCTTCAGGAGGTGGTACTTTATCCCTGCCAGCGAGATGTCCGAGAGCCACATTTTTCAGGAGTTCTACATTTTCATAAATGCCCGCAGTTCCCACCGTTTCCTGCTTTCCAAATTCCGGGTTGAGCCTGTTTACAACGATCAATTCGGGTTTGGAATCCAGCAATGCAGCAAGTTTGTTTTTCACCTCTAACCTTGAAGGCGTTGACTTGCTTTTCACAACAATCGAAACGTCCCTTCTTTTTAACGAAAGATTTGTCTTATCTGTGATAATATCGATTTCCATTATTTTTCCTCCATGCATTTCATTTTATCAAGTAATGATTGTATTTCTTTCTTTTTTTCTTCTGTAACCCTGACAAGTACCGCCCCTTCGTCTGGCAAACCATATATAATTACTGATGAAACAGGCGCCATAATAATAGCAGGTAACGCTGCCAGATCCTCTTCACCCTTAACAAATACCCTTACTGGTTTGTCGGAATCCATAGACCTTGAAATTTCTTCAAGGAGTTCGGAGGTTATAATTCCTGCCGGGTTGTTTACAGTGACTGTTTTAAACCCGGGGTGTTTCGTACCCCTCATTATCGTATCAGAAGCGGGGTTGCGTTTTGTCCTGCCATCAACAAAAGATATATCCGGAATCACCCCTGCACTTAGCAGGTTGTATGTTACAATATCTCCCACAGCTATTATTTTAGCAGGCTTATCCAGTGCATTGAGCATTTGCCCTATAACATCAATCCCGTTTCCGGAATAAAGTTCGCCGTAAGGCTTCCTTAATTCCCTCCTCAGTTCTTCAGGCAGACAGTATTTTTTCACTCTACCGCACCTTCAATGCATACTTCCCGGGTAATTTGACTGCAAGTTTTTTTGCTATCCTGGACTTTTCAGGGTCTATTATAATAATATAACCGCTCCAGTCAGTAGTCAACGATGATGACCCGCATGCCTCACATACCTGACCGCTGATTAACCTGTGACATTCCTTGCATACATTTTCTGCCATAATTATTACCCTTTGTTTATGCTGACTTTCCTGACGCATCAGGTCCCTGTTCTTTCTTCTTGCCTTTTCCTTTACTTTTATCCATTTCCTGGGCAAGACGGAACTCTTCAATCCATTCCAGTTTACCAAGAGCATGCTGCCTCATAGTTAACCCTATCTTACTGTCCCTGGGTTCGCGCTCGTTAAGACTTACTGCAATTATCCTTGCCCTTACATGGTCGCCCACTGTTATGGCTTTTCCTGACTCTTTTGTGATAAGGCGGGCGTTCTTCTCATCATAGCTGACATACTCGTCAGTAAGCTGGCTTACATGAACAAGACCATCCAGTGGACCGATCCCGATAAAAACTCCGAATTCAACCACCTCGACAACGTTTGCTTCAATAATTTCCTGCATATCAGGTATGAAGGTTAGTGCGTCAAAAATAGCATCATAATAAACGCCCCCATCGCCTGCCAGTATATGACCATCACCAACTTCAACAACGTCCAGTATTGCTACAACTGCACCGATTCTCTTGTCCACAAGCCCTTCCAGTTTATCACGCAGAGCATGGTTAACAGCGTCTTCAACAGGTTCACCAAGTAATTCAGGTGCAATTCTAACCGTATCTGCCAATCTCATTTTCTTATACATCTAAATCCTCTTAATAAAAGATCCTAAATACTTAACCGAGTTTTTTCCCGAAGATACACATTAGTGATTCCCTTACTACATAATCTTTTCTTTAATTCAATATCATTCGTAAGAACAGCCGCACCGGTATCTACCGCAATATCCATAATTATATCATCTGCATAACCGTTTTTTTCTATAATCGTACACCGCTCAAGCAACGACAGGGCAATTTTTGCTGCATTCTTATCCCTGCCCTTTCCTTTTGCATGTATTTTCTCAAGTTCCCGGACAGAAGCCCTTGTAACAAGGTATTGACAAAAACCGAGCCGTTCAAGTTCTGAAAAAATATCCACACCGAACTGCCCAGGAATCATCATACCGTTGGTATCGATTATCACTTTCCTGCTCATTTGAATTCTGTCAGTGTTCCCGAACCGATAAGTCTCCAGCGCGCACCCATACGCCTGCTTATTGCAATCTGCGCTCCTTTATCTGCACAGACAGGTCTTTTGAGTTTTACTTCAGCATCGTCTTTCCTGGCACTTGTAACAACACCTATCGTTGTAGCAGTTCCAATATTAAGCATCAAAGGTTCATTGGAATGAATCGGCTCAACATCGGCTTCGTTACTGACACCGACCACACGTTCAAGGAGTTTTATATCCATTACGAAACCATCCAATGTAGGTGGTATGGATTCAGGATATCCGATTACCTGACCGACAAGTGAATCACTTTTTGTTAGGGATGGGTCAAGCATGGTACCCACACCGATAAGACCCCCTGGTATGGCTTCATCCACCTCTTCCCCTCCTGCAAATATTTTTGTAATCCTTGTATTAATTGGATGCCATTTAACAGCTCCCCCGGCTTCAACTTTCCTGCCAGGACGCATTTCTATCTCATCGCCGGCATGAAGGCTGCCGAAACTTAACGACCCGCCGACCACACCCCCAACAAGTTTATCCGGCTTTGTTCCGGGCTTGTTAATGTCAAATGAACGCGCTATATGCATAAGCGGCGGTCTGTCAAGATCATGTTCAGGTGTAGGGATGTATTTCTCAATTGCCTCAATTACAAGGTCAATGTTTGCGTTCTGCTGGGCAGATATTGGGATTATGGGTGCGTTTTCGGCAACAGTACCTTTCACGAACTCCTTAATCTGGTTGTAATTCTCTAAAACCTTATCACGGGAAACAAGGTCAATCTTATTCTGGATAATTACGATGTTTTCAATCCCTATAATATTCAGCGCCATAAGATGCTCTTTTGTCTGCGGCTGGGGGCATTGTTCATTTGCAGCAATGACAAGAAGGGCGCCGTCCATTAACGCTGCACCTGATAACATGGTTGCCATAAGGGTTTCATGACCGGGTGCATCAACAAAAGAAATAGGGCGCAGAACCTCGGATTTTGTTCCGCATTTATCACAGTTTTCCGATGTCGTATAGCTTTCAGGTTCAGAACAAGCCGGGCATTTCCTGATCACAATGTCAGCATATCCAAGCCTTATAGATATGCCTCTTTTCACTTCCTCGCTGTGCTTGTCGGTCCATGTTCCTGACAATGCCCTGACAAGTGTGGTTTTGCCATGGTCAACATGGCCTACAATACCTAAATTAACGACAGATTGCACTAAATTCCTCCAGTATGAAAATAATGTGCTAACATTGGACTCTTATTATTTAACCGCTTTTACTCAAGAAAACCGATACATTTTTTGTTAAGCATGCCATCCAAGTACCTGTTATATATAATCTGAATGAGTATAGCACAAAATTCAAGGTGATATTATGGATTTTACAGTTAAAGGAACTTTCAAAGCCGGACAGAAATGGGAAAAATTCACACGGAAGATTACCAGCCCGACAAAAAATGCAGCATCAGAGAAAATCTTATCATTGATTGGAAGCGAGCATCGGTGCAAACGTAACAGGATAAAAATCAATTCAATTAATGAGGCAGTATAATGGCAGGAAAACCAGGTAAAGAATCCCAATTATTAAGCCAGCGGCAGCTTCAGGAGCTTTCTGCCAGATACCAGCAAATGCAGTCACAGGCTGAGGCATTGTCCCAGCAGGTTAACATGCTGCAAATAACAATTCGTGACGTGGAAACCGCATTAACCACTGTTGTTGCCCTGAAAGACGAGACTGCGGGTAAAGAAACACTGGTTCCAATTGGTTTTGGTTCTTTTGTTAACGCCAAGCTTACAAATCCTGATAAAATCATTGTTGGGATAGGGGCAGGTGTGAGTGTTGAGAAAAATGTGGATGATGCAAAATCTCTTCTTGATAATCGAAAAGAAGAACTTACAAAGTACCACGAAAAATTAAACGAGAATCTCACCAAATTCGTACAGGAGTTGCAAAACATACAGGCAATTATGCAGCAGCAGGCGCAGCTTCACCAGATGCAGCAGGGTCAACAGCCCCAGCAGCCCATGCGTGCCGGATAATATATGTTTGAGAAACTAAAGGAAAAACTTGGCAGTTTTAAAAACAGTCTGGGCGGCGCGATAGAGGAAAAGGAAACAGTCCTTGAAGAAAAACCTCTGAAAAATGCACCATCCAGGCAAAAGGCAGGGGTATTTGGTAAACTTAAAGCCGCTGTTGTTGAAAGAGAATTTATTATAAATGAAAATAGTTTGCAAGAGCCTTTATGGGGTCTTGAAATGGCACTTCTTGAAAGTGATGTGGCACTTCCTGTTTCTGAAAAAATCGTGGAGTCGGTAAAAGAAGAACTTGTTGGTTCCCGGAGGAAAATCGGTTCAAGCACTGCTGCAATCGTCGAGTCTGCCCTCAGGGATGCTATTTCAAAGGTAATTTCTGTTGATTCGTTTGATTTTGATAAATTTATTGAAGAATCCGATAAACCTGTAACTATCGTTTTTGTGGGGGTTAACGGGACTGGCAAGACCACCACTATCTCCAAGATGGCAGAAAGGTTAAAGGAGCAGGGGTATTCTGTTGTACTTGCAGCAGGGGATACCTTCCGCGCAGGTGCCATAGAGCAGATTGAAAGACATGCCCGGGCTCTCGGAATCAAGTTAATCAAACATCAGGACGATGCCGACCCTGCTGCTGTAATATATGATGCAATACAGCATGCAAAAGCAAAGCACGTTGATGTTGTTCTTGCAGATACGGCAGGCAGGCTGCATACCAATATTAACCTGATGGACCAGTTAAGGAAAGTTGTCAGGGTGAATAATCCTGACCTTATCATATTCGTGGATGAGGCAATAGCAGGGAATGATGCGGTAGAGCGTGCTAATATGTTCAATAAGGCGGTTCCTTTTAACGGGAGTATTCTCACAAAACAGGATGCTGATTCAAAGGGGGGTGCTGCCATTTCAATAGCTTACACCACAGGAAAGCCGATACTGTTTTTAGGAACTGGACAGGGGTATAAGGACCTTGTTAAGTTCGAGCCTGAATGGTTATTGGACAGGTTGTTTGAGTGAGTTAACTTTTGAATCTGGGAAATCTGTGATGAAGAAGAGGTTTTGGGATGGGTGAGAAAATGGCGGGGATTATTTCCCGACAAACCCACAACCATAATCATGCACATTATGGCAGTGACCATTATCCGAACGTGAACAGGTTTGAAGCTGCTGCAAAAAATCTCATTAGAATTGGCATTGAAATTATTTC
>JACUTP010000107.1 GCA_014859785.1 Candidatus Methanoperedentaceae archaeon
CACAAAAGTTAAAACCCACAAGTACCTTCTTTAACCACATGGCAAAAAAGAAACGACAGAAAGTATCCGGGAAAAAGCCAAGCACTAACTTGATTTATGCAGTACTTGCACTAATTGTCATAGCAGCTATCATATTCGCCTTATCATCCGGGAACAATGAATCCCTGGAACAGGATGAACACGTACCAGCAGACGGTATTTTTGTTAAACTCAATAAACCGGGTACATATGAGCCAGGGAAGGTTAAAATAACAGAGTTCCTGAAATTTAATTGCGGTCATTGTAATACCATAAACCAGTTAATGCCTGCCCTTGAGAAGAAATACGGCGATAAAGTCGAGATAACATATATCCCTATGATCTGGAGGATGCCAGCAGATATACCTTTTAAGAAAAGTATAGAGGCATACATCCTTGCCGAGGAAAGAGGCAAAGGCGGGGAGATGAAAGACGCCCTGTTCAAAGCCGTCCTGGTTGAAGGAAAAGATGTTTCAAGTTTAACTGTCCTTGAGGATATTGGGAGAAGCGTGGGGCTGGACGACGATTTTGTCACTGCATTGAAGAACGGGGATGCCACCGACAGGGCAGAAGCCAATATCAACCTTGCTGAGAGATACCAGGTAAGTTATACGCCTACTTTTATAATTAACGGGAACCTGATGGTGGACTTTTCGCCCGGTATGGGCATTTCGAATGCTGACCAGATGATAACTAACCTTGATACCATCATAAACTCACTCCTGTCGGTTTAAATATGATAATAGTTATGGCATCATAAAGATACTATGGCTGAAACCAATCCGGGCGACAGGAGACTTTATATACCAATAATATTATTACTATCCTAACAGTTAGCTTATTTGGTTACCTTATAGAACCGGGAACAACCCGTCTATACTGGCTTCTTTTAGTTAATTGATTGAATAAATAGAGGAATATATTGTATACAGAAATAGATGAAAATGCTCCTGTTTCAGCAGGCGCTGTCCACGATGTCACAATCGAGGGCATTGCAAGAGAGGGAGATGGAATCGCGCGTATCCAGGGGTTTGTGATTTTTGTGCCCGACACAAAGGTTGGAGACCAGGTCAAAATAAAGATTGAACGAGTCATGCAAAAATTTGCATTTGCAGCCCTTGCTGAGACGAATTAATAAAAAAATAAAATAAAGGAGATAAAAATATATGAGAGATGACAGAAGAGGCGGCAGCAGCGGCGGTTTCCGTGGCGGAAGAGGCGGCGGCGGAGGCGGTTTCAGACCAAGCGGTCCGAGAGATATGCATAAAGCAACCTGCGCAGACTGCGGCGAAGAGACAGAGGTACCTTTCGTTCCTTCCGGTGACAGACCTGTATACTGCAGGGAATGCTACCAGAAACATAAACCAAAAAGATATTAAAATAATAAAGTACTTAACTTATATTATTAAAAAGGGCAGATATATTTAACATATATGCCCTGTTACCTTTTTTTATAATTATCGTTAAAGCAATAATCCGTCTCTTGAATTTAACAAATAGTTCAGGCAGACAGGTTAAATTACTCATTTTTGTTTCTGACTTAAAGCCATTTTGATATATTGGTGATATTTAAATCGCGTATTCAGTGTAATATAACACCGCAAGGAACATTATATTATAGTACCATAAATTAATAATCCTGACATGAAAGAAAAAACAACAATGAGGGTTGCAGAAGCCCAGCACAGGGATGCAGGCAGGGGTATCGCAAGGATAAGCCGTGACTTTATGGAAAAGCACGGTATATCAAGCGGAGATGTCATCCTGATAACGGGCAAGGGCATGACATGTGCTGTTGCAGGTCCAGGTTATCCTGAGGATGAGGGCCAGAACCTGATAAGGATAGATGGCAATGTAAGGACAAATGCCCGCATTGGTATTGATGACGAGGTTTACATACAGAAAGTCAAGGCGCCCGAAGCTGTCCGAATCATTCTTGCACCAACCCAGAAAATACGGCTTGTGGGAGGTCCGCAGTATATCAAGCGTTTAATTGAGGGAAGACCCGTCATAAAAGGACAGAATCTCAGGGTTGAGACAGTAAGCAACCCGTTATCATTTGTTGTTGTGTCAACGCAACCTTCCGGCCCTGTTTTAGCAGCAGGGAAAAGTGAAATTATTGTTAAGGAACAGATTCTGGATGAATCCGAGGTTGCACGGACGTACCTGAACTATGAGGATATCGGCGGGCTGAGGCGTGAAATTGGACTCATCAGGGAGATGATTGAACTCCCGCTTCGCCATCCAGAGCTTTTCGAGAAACTTGGTATCGACCCTCCGAAAGGTGTGCTCCTCCACGGTCCGCCCGGTACCGGCAAGACCATGATAGCAAAAGCCGTGGCAAACGAGACTGATGCGAATTTTGTTTCGATTAGCGGTCCTGAAATCATGAGCAAATACTATGGGGAAAGTGAAAAACATATACGTGAAATCTTTGAGGAAGCTGAGAAAACATCCCCCACTATTATTTTCATTGATGAAATAGACAGCATTGCCCCGAAGCGTGAAGAGGTAACAGGCGAGGTCGAGCGCCGTGTAGTTGCACAGTTGCTCTCCCTGATGGACGGGCTGAAAGCGCGGGGACAGGTAATAGTAATTGCCGCGACCAACCGTCCCGATGCAATAGACCTGGCGTTAAGAAGGGGGGGAAGGTTTGACCGTGAGATAGAAATCGGAATCCCGGACAGGATAGGGCGGCTTGAGGTTCTCCAGATCCATACACGCGGCATGCCGCTTTCAGAGAATATGTCAGAGGAAAAGGGCATGCGTGAGCTTGCAGATATGACTCACGGGTTCGTGGGTGCCGACATCTCCATTCTCTGCAAGGAAGCCGCAATGCATGCAATTCGCCTGGTAATACCGAAAATAAAAATCGAGGAGAAAATACCGCCAGAGATTATGGAGAAACTTGAGGTTACAAAGGATGATTTTTATGGGGCGTTCAGCAGTATCGAGCCTTCTGCAATGAGGGAGGTTTATGTTGAGGTACCCAGGGTGAACTGGTCTGACATAGGCGGGCTGGAAACAGTCAAACAGGAACTCATAGAGGCAGTGGAATGGCCCATCAAGTATCCGGAAGCTTTCGAGGCTATAAACACATCCCCTCCGAAAGGGGTTTTGCTTTTCGGGTCGCCAGGGACAGGCAAAACACTGCTTGCAAAAGCCATAGCCACGGAAAGCCAGGCAAATTTCATAAGTATTAAGGGTCCGGAACTGTTGAGCAAATACGTTGGTGAATCTGAACGCGCTATCAGGGAGACGTTCAGGAAAGCCAGGCAGGCGGCACCGTCTATCATTTTCTTTGACGAGCTGGATTCCATAGTACCGGTGCGGGGTATTGCATTTGATACCGGTGTTACGGAGCGTGTCGTAAGCCAGATACTTACCGAACTTGACGGGCTTGAGGAACTCAAGAATATTGTGATTGTTGCGGCAACGAACCGTCCTGACATGATTGACCCGGCATTGCTGCGACCCGGGCGGTTTGACAGGCTTATTTACATAGGAGTTCCGGACCATAAGGAAAGAGTGGCAATATTTAATATACATCTTAAGGGCAAACCAATCTCACCTGAAGTAGATGTGGAAGGTCTTGCAAAAAAGGCACGGGGTTATGTCGGTGCTGATATTGATGCCATATGCCGAGAGGCTGCAATACTTGCACTCAGGGATTATATCTTGCCAGGTATGGACAGGGAGGATGTGAAAAAAATTGCTTCTGGAATTGTTATTAAAACCAGGCATTTTGAGGAAGCATTTAATATTGTAAGACCCACATCATGGGATCTGGCAGAATTTGAAGCAATGAAGGAATTCTCAAAAGCTTTCAATAGGAAGAAGGACATAAAGGAAACCTGGAAATGAAAAAAATAAAAGATTTTAATGATATATTAAGGCAGCTGGAAGAGGTATTAGAGGAAATGGCGGGTGATATCGGGATTCCGAAAGATCGCCCTGTATCTATTGACGTTTCAATAAATATGTGTCCTTACATGGATTTTGAAGGAATCGTGGAGGTTCCGCGGCATGAGGAAAAAATACCGGTGGATATTCTTGAAACCGGGGATTCACTTCATGTTGTGGCAGGAATCCCGGGAATGGGAATAGAGGATATTGAACTTGACTGCACAGGGTGGGCTCTTGGAATAACAGCCTTAAATCCCGCGAAAACAGTACGTGAGATTGTGGAACTTCCTGTGAAGGTTAATAAGACTGGCATGAAAACAACTTACAGGAACGGGATTCTTGAAGTGGTGTGCAATAAGTCAAAAAGGCAGGGGAGACCCGGGCGCTAAACTGCCGGAACAGTGGTTACCGGCTTGCTTCCTTAAACCTTCCTACAACAAAATCCTTTTCAAGCGCTTCGAGGAAATACCCCGCGCGAGGTCCTGATTTTATACCGAGTAATGACTGGTACACGGCTTCAAAAACCTGTTTTCCCGTGATACCGGCTTTTTCGGCGACATTATATATATTTTCATGGATTTCCTGCCCGCTCATGCCGTGCTCAATAGCATCTGCCAGTATGGAAAGTGCCTGTTTCTGCCCGTCAGAGAAACTCTTAACCTGCGGAGGAAGCGTTTCCTGTACCTTGAACTTAACATTCGGCGGTGCGTATTTATCCAGCCAGTTCCTTGCATTACCTGCCCTTTGCCTGATGGCTGAAACATCAGACGTGTCATAACCGGTCCGCTTAAGGACTTTTAGCAAATAATCAAGCTCCCGCCCCTCAGCAATCTGCACGGCAGTTACCATGTGCCTGTACGGTATATCGGTTGGACTGGCAGCATCTGTCTGGGAAAGTTTGTAAGCCCGTTTATCACCTTCAACCCGGTCGTACTCATCAATCAGGTTAAGCAATGACATGCCAGGGTCAAATTCGATATGTTTTTCCGGTCTTTGCCTGATTATAAGATACCTCAGTACTTCAGGAGGTACGATTTCAAGCATATCCCCGATGGAAATTGCAAGACCTGTGGATGAGTGCATGGCACCCCTGCCTTTTAACATAATCCACTCGTACACTATCGGGTACGGCGGTTCGTAATCGTAAATCTCGCGGGAAATCCGCTTCCCTGTATCGTAAGACCCGCCTGCTGTGGCATGGTCTTTACCGAAAGGCTCGACTGTTGTGCCAAATATAGCCCATCGTGCAGGCCAGTCAACGCGCCATGTGAGTTTCCCGCCCCCGTTCATCGGTACTGTGCCGTTTGAGCCGCAGCTGCACGAATAATCAATGGTTTCTTTTTCGATACCAAAGCCTGTAACCCTGGTGGTGGTAAGCCGACCGCATTCTCTGCATATGGGATTAAACGGGTTCCAGCCAGGTTCAAGCTCCCGCCCTGAGATTTCAGATATTATACCTGCAATGGCATCCCGGTTTATGAGTGCCTTTTTTATGCTGTCAAGGTATTTTCCCTGCCTGTAAAGTTCATCTGCCCTGTAAACTTCGGGTTGTATTCCAAGAGTGTGCAGTGCTTCGATAAATGGCAGCAGGAAATGCTCGGCATAGTTCATGTGTCTGCCGCAGGGGCAGGGGATGTCTGACAGCGGTTTTCCGACATGGGCTTCATAGTCATCGGACAGGAACGGGTAAACTTTGCGAAGCGGGTCAAGGGTATCTGCGATATAGATAAGGCGAACGTCTGCGCCTTTATCCTTTAATGCCCGGTAAGCAGCATCAGCCGTGACAACTTCCCGCATGTTGCCGATATGGATTGCTCCTGAAGGCGTGATACCTGATGCCACTGTATGCTTATTTCCTCTTGCAAGTACTTCTCCTGCGATTACGTCTGCCCAGTGTATAGTCTCGTTCATCTGTGCCATAAACCACATAAGGGATATTAAAAGATACTCTTATCGTCTTAAAACCCAATTTATGGCACCTATGACACGGATAGCTGTCGGAGGAACGTTTGACCCGTTACATGACGGTCATAAGGCGCTGCTTCGCAAAGCGGTTGAATTGAGTGGGGATGGCGAACTGATTGTTGGAATTACGTCCGATGAGCTTGCAGGAAAAAAATGCCATGAGGTTTCAGGGTATAATTTGCGCTGTGAACATGTCAGGATTTTTGTAAGGTCACAGGGCGCAGCTCCTGTAATTGTAAGGCTGGATGACCCTTACGGTCCAACTTTACACGATGATTTTGATTATCTTGTCGTGTCGCCTGAAACCCATCCAGCGGCTCTTGAAATTAACAGGTTGCGCAGGGAGAAAGGGCTGCGCGAGATTCAGGTTATTCTTGTGGATTACGTCATTGCGGATGACGGGCTTCCGATTTCAAGTACCAGGATTAAAAACGGGGAGATAGATGTGCATGGGAAAGTGCTGGATAGCAATAACTAACAAACG
>JACUTP010000108.1 GCA_014859785.1 Candidatus Methanoperedentaceae archaeon
ATTTTATGCCAGAATTCGCGCAAAATCAGAGATTTGCCCGAATTTTATTTGAAATCACAACCTGTGTTTTATGATGTATTTTTAGTACCAAATGGTCTATAGGTTGCATAGAGAGTAATATATTATAAATACAGGTATATAAATATACCCAATTTAACTTAAATATTATTGATAAAATTAACTTTCCGTAACGGGAAATATGAACGATAATTGCGTAACGGTAATTCAAAGCAAAATAAAATTTAAAATTGTTAAAATAATATTAAATCATATTATTAATTTATTTTTGCAAGTTAACAATTTTATTAATTTAAATTATTTTAATATTATTGTATATAATCCAGGATATTAAAATTAATACGACGCATTTGTATAATTATAATTGCGTAACGGGTTTTTAAGAAATTAATCCCGTAACGGATAGTGGCTGCTTAAATGCCGTGATGGGTTATATATTCAACATTATCAAAATTATTCATACGGGAAAAGTAATACAGGAATTTTTGATTGCCTTGCAATCGCATCAGCCGTACTTCCTATTAATATCCCTTTAACTGTTCCTGCACCGTGTTTGGATAATGTAATCAAAGACGCTCCTTCTTTTTCCGCTGTTTCCATAATTTTTTTAGACGCTGTTCCCTCTTTTATGTGGGTTTTAACTCTATAACCAGAGCTGACAAAATCTTCCTTTAATAAATTCAGTTTCTCTTCTGCTTCTCTCTTTGATTTTTCAAGTTCATCAACACTTTTGCTTTTTTCAATAACCGAAATAAATCTAATTTCTTCAATTACTTTTCCCACTTTTTTTATTTCTTCCGCTACTTTATACGATGATTCTGAAAAATCTATCGGAATAACTATTTTTTTAAATTTTTCTGCGCAGTATGCTTCACATTTTTCACTTTCAATATCTTTGAATTTTTCAATTAATATTGGAATTGTTGAAATTCTGATTGTATCAAAGGTTGTACTTCCTAAAAATAAACTTTTTATAATCCCAGCTCCGTGAGAAGCCATTAAAATAAGTGATACATTTTCTTCCTGTCCGGTTTTAACTATTTCCTCTACTGGAAAACCAGCCGGAACTTTTATACTGACGTTAAGTTCCATTTCTTCCAGCTGAATTTTGATTTCATTTAACTTATCTTCGTCATTTTTTTGGAAAATTTCAACATTTCCGCCTGCGGATTTTATATCAACTACATGAATAATTATGACTTCTTTTAATCCTAAATTTATTAATTCGGGTACACAATTAAATAATAATTTTGAAGGAGTCGAGAAATCTGTGCATATTAATATTTTTTCAAACAACATAATTAATTTCCTCCTTGCTTGTCAGGCACAGGAAACCAGTGCCTTGTTTTGTTGGAAATTTTAACTAACCCAAGCATAACCGGAACTTCGACCAATACACCTATAACAGTAACCAATGCCGCACCTGATGTGAGACCGAAAAGCGAGATGGCAACAGCCACAGCAAGCTCAAAAAAATTGCTTGCCCCGATCATTCCCGCAGGCGAAGCTATATCATGGGATAACTTCCACTGCCTTGCCCATCCATATGCAATAAAAAAGATAAAAAATGTCTGGATAATCAACGGTATAGCTATTAATACAATATGTATCGGATTATTTAAGATAACATCCCCCTGAAATGAAAACAGAAGAATCAATGTCAGCAAAAGACCGATAATCGTAATATTATCAAACTTTTTCAGGAAAACATTTTCAAAATATTCCAGACCTTTATTTTTAATAATATATTTTCTGGATAAATACCCGCCCGCTAACGGAATAACAATGAACAGGATGACAGATAAAAGCAGTGTGTCATAAGGTACTAAAACATTGCTAACACCCAGTAAAATAATTACTATCGGTGCGAACGCCACCAGTAAAATCAGGTCATTGACAGCAACCTGTATTAAGGTGTAAGCCGGATTGCCTCTGGTCAAATGACTCCAGACAAAAACCATCGCCGTACACGGAGCAGCTCCTAATAAAACAGCTCCGGCTATATATTCCGTAGCCAAATCCGGTGAAATAAATTTACTGAAAATCACCGTAAAAAACAGCCATGCAAAGAAAAACATAGTAAAAGGCTTTATTAACCAGTTTGTTGAACACGTAATAACAAGACCTTTAGGCATCTTAAAAGCCTGGACAATGCTGTCAAAATCAATTTTCAGCATCATCGGGTAAATCATCATCCATATTAAAATCGCAACAGGAATGGATACATTTGCATATTCAAACTGAGCAAGTGTTTCAGGGAATATCGGCATTAGCTGTCCAAGCGCAACACCTGCAATAATACATACAGCTACCCATAGGGTTAAATATCTTTCAAAAAAACTTAATCCGTAGGTTGCTTTTTTTTGCATAACATTCTTTATGAACACATCATCAATAAAACCGTATAAATGATTTCAAATTAATTTGAAATATCCGAATAAGGAAATCGTTTCCATCCCTTTTTGTGTGAGTGAATAAAACGAAAAACGAGAGCGTCTGTTCCTGCATATCATCCCCTGCCTGTTCAGGAAACCGAGATGGTATGAAATTGCAGATTTCTTGAGTTTCATTTTCCTTGACATTTCATCAAGGCAGTGTTCCCGTGTTTTTAGCATTAACAGAATCTCAACCCGCACGGGGTTTGAAAGAAGCTTAAGGTTATTTGCGATGTCTTTTGATGCCTGTCTTAATGGCTCATGTTCATATTCGAGAGCAGAGAGCCATTTTTTCCTGAGTTTACTGTCGGCAGGACAGCACAACTGCGAGTCTTTTGAGGTGCATTTGCATTGTTTTATTTTTTCATTCCGGTTATTTTTATAATTGTTCATGTTATTTCTTGAACATCATTAAATTTAAAGATACCCCTGATTGTTAGAACCCTGATAAAAACCAGCTACCGACAGGTGCCTGTTACAACAACATCACCCAAGCGGCTGCGGCTGTTTGTGTTCAGGGAGAACGGGAAGCTTTGTGGTATTTACTAAAAGCAGCGATTCAATTTCCTTTGCTCGCTCAAGCAATAGCTCTTTTCCCTTCTCAGTTAGCGCAAACATGGGAACAGACGTGCCAGCCTGCACAAGCGGTTTAACAACATCCCTGACGGTACGGGAAGCACACCCTGTCACAATATCCATCAAACCCATTATCTCAGAAGCTTCGTTTTCCTTAATTCCAGTAAGATGCGCCCCGATTAGAACCAGGTTAATACCCTGCTCATTTTCAATATCACGAAGTTTCCCTGCCTCAAAAGGAGAAACAACACTAACCGCAATATCCATGTAGCCCATTTCACAGGCTTTCATTAGCCCCTTAATCTGGTCTATTGATGATGTTTCCTTATCAACCACAACACCGCCTGCTGCCTCGATATTGCGAAGCACCTCAGGGATTGGCTCTGTCTCCACAAGCCCTGACATCAGGGCACCCATGCCCTGGACAAGCCCGGGATTATCCGTAACCACCGTGCCTGCGCCGTCACAAACCGTAACAGTGCAGTCAATAAGACCGCGCCGCAATGCTGTCATCATTATCTCACTTGCACCGAAATTGACAAACACGCCATGGTCAAAACGTCTCTCCGAAGTGAACATCCCGAGTTCCCGTATCCTGTACTCCATGTTCTTTTTAGCTTCATCTGACGTCAGTCTGGAAACACCTGCGACCTTACTGAACACAGGACACCAGTCAGCAGCAGGCTTGCCCACCTCAACAACCCTCCCGTCCTTCACGACAACTCGTGTTTTCCCGAAAAGTTCCATTACATGGGGCATATCAATCACCAACAAACGTATACAATTCAAGCAATTCCGCAGCCTTTACCTTTGATAGTTTCATTCCAACAACATCAACAAGAACATCCACATGCTCCTTTTTTACGCAGTGGAGGCTCTCCATTCCCTCAAGTATTAGACTGACAAGATACTCCAGGTCGCTACCTGAAAGTTTCATGAGCCTCTCCCTGAAATCCTCTGATGATGTCGAGAAATGCATGGATAAAGGGGGAAGCACAGACCTGAACCTGTGTCCTGCATGGATACACGTCGGGTCAACCATTTCAGGCACAAGCTTTTTCAGGATTCTGGTATCTTCAGGACTGAGTTTCCTTGCCATCAGTCACATATTTACCCTGCATCTTATAAGGGTTCCCATAGCGAAATGGTGGACGTTTTCCAGCATTCCTGAAACGTTATATATATATGAGTTAGTATCATAGTAGGGAACTAAGGTGGACACGAATGGAACAAAAAGATATTGGGCTTGCAATTGTCATGATAATGTCCTCTCTTGTATTGACATACAGGTGGCTTGAACGCCTTGGTGGCTCTGACATTATTATTGTAATTTCAGCAATGATCCTGATAGGCTCGCTTGCAACAATGATACTCTTTGTTGATATGAGAATCAGGGAACTTGAGACGGTTATAGAATCAAAGGAAAGGTCCCTCAGGATAAACATTCTGGGTGTTGAAGAGAACCTTGAGAAAAGGATAGATAATTTTACACAGAAAACAAACGAAAAATTAGGTGATTTCTCTAAGAAGTTTTACCGCTGAATGCGTCTTTTACCATAGCCGTTATTTCCCCCATTACGTTTTCAGCTTCAGTTGTATCGTGGATTCTCCTTATATCCACACGCCCGCTCTGGTACATCATAACACTCCTGCCATCCTTTTCATATCTGGTAATGCCGAGTTTTACAGAGCATTTCAAATCCTTAACACCAGCACGCTTTAAAATTTCACACAGTTTATTGATATCCAGTTTCCTGCCCAGGTGGCATTCTGCGATATAACGGGATGGGTCTTCAACGCATGGGCGGGATAACCGGATTTCCATGCAGGTTGTTATGGCATAAGGAGTATATGAATTAAAGGGTTTTTACAGTATCTCCGAATTCGTGAAACAATACGAAACGAAATCGTTTTAAAGGTAAAGTGCGTCAGTGCATTGTTAAAAATATGATAGTTAAACAGTACCGCAGTTGAAAGCAAATTAGTAATGATTAAACATGTTTGATACTTTACCTGATTCGCATGGCTGATTACTCAAAAAACCACTTCATGGAGTACATCAACTTCAGACCGGGAGATTTCGAGATTTGCGACGTTACCTTAAGGGACGGTGAACAGACACCAGGCGTGGTTTTCACCCGTGATGAAAAGATAGCCATAGCACAAAAACTTGACAGCATCGGTATTGATGTAATCGAAGCAGGCTTCCCGGTTGTTTCACCGGCAGAAGAAGCCACAGTAAAAGAAATTGCCCATCTCGGTCTAAACGCAAGGGTATGCTGCCTTGCCCGCTCAGTCGCACGGGATATTGACGTTGCGCTTCGGTGCGATGTTGATTTTGTAAGCGTTTTTATCGCCACATCCGACATCCACCTGAAATACAAGTATCACAAGACATTTGCAGAAGCAGAATCCTGTGCCCTTGATGTTCTCGACTACGCAAAAGACCACGGACTGACTGTCAGGTTCGCAGCAGAGGATGCCACGCGCACGGATGTTAACGTCTTAAAATCCATATTCAAAAAAGCGGAAGAACATGGAGCGGACTATGTCAGTATTGCCGACACTGTGGGTATACTGAACCCGAGCACAACCTCCTGGCTGGTCCGCGAAATCAAGAAATCCATACATACAAAACTGTGCATCCACTGCCACAACGACCTGGGCATGGCAGTTGCAAACACATTAAGCGCAGCAGAAGCTGGCGCCTACCAGCTTCATACAACCGTTAACGGTATAGGTGAGCGCTCGGGGAATTCAGCACTTGAGGAAGTGCTTATGGGGCTGCTTGTCCAGTACGGGATTGAAAGATATGACCTGACAAAGCTCATGGAACTATCAACGATGGTCCAGAATTACTCAGGTGTTGAGATTCCAAGAACCAAACCAGTTGTAGGTAAAAATGCTTTTTCCCATGAATCAGGCATCCATGTTGCAGCGGTTCTTGAAAATCCCATGACGTACGAGCTTTTCTCGCCTGAAATGATAGGTGGCACCAGGGAACTGATTATCGGAAAACACACAGGAACAAAAGCACTGAAAGGTGTTGTCAAGAAAATGGGACACAATCTCACACATGACCAGATGTGCACCCTTCTTGACAGGGTCAAGAAATGCAGTGAAGCAAAAAAAATGGTTACCTGTGATATTCTTGAAGGTTTTATAAACGAGCTGTTTTAACCCACCTTTCCCACTTTAAATCATAAATAGTTCAGAATTTTATTTCTAAATAGTACCTCAAGATGCTGTTTTTTCCTCATTTTCCTCTGATTATTCCATTGGTCATCGGTTAAGACCACCAGTCCTCCCTAAATCGATATCTATTGACA
>JACUTP010000109.1 GCA_014859785.1 Candidatus Methanoperedentaceae archaeon
AAAAAAATCTGTTAATTTATTTTTTTATTTTTTATTTTTCCACTTCATAGCCAGAGTTCATCCACTCGTTGATTCCGCCTTTCATATTATAAACCTGCTCAAACCCGTTATCTACAAGTACCTGGCTGGCTCGCGCACTTCTTATGCCTGTCCTGCAGTAAACAAGTATTTTCATGTCTTCTGGCAGCTCGTCAAGCCTTGAGCCGATTACCTCAACTGGAATCAACGTCGAGCCGCTGATATGCCCTTCATCATATTCTTCCTGTGTCCTTACATCAAGCAGGAAAAACTCCCCGCTATCAATCATTTCTTTTGCCTGTGATGCGCTAACATCGATATAACCCACAGGCACATCTCCAGCGTCTTGACCTATACATCCCGTTACTGCGATTAGTAACAGACTTGCTAATAGAAAAACCCCGCAAACAGTTTTCATGTTGTACTCCTGCATCTGTCAAATATGACATGGGGCTGGTGAGATTTGAACTCACGATCGACGGGTCTCTCCGAAAACGCCAGGTTTTTGGCGATTTAATCTTTGAGCAGCACACGTTCAGTGCTCCAACGGTTCCTCATTGCTTACCGCGTCCGGTTTGCTCGGCAGACCCGTTGCTCATCATAACACCCGAATAAATCCGGGTTTTCCGCTGGAGCCCGTCGCCATGCCGGACTAGGCCACAGCCCCTGATGCCTGTGCTATAAATATGCGATTGCTAATAAAGGTATTTGTTTTTGGAAATGAAGTTGATTTTAATCTTAATTTTTATTTTTCTGAATGAGGTATCCAAACCGTTTGTCTGGGAAATACGTGATGATTGAACCAAAGTCAGAAAGTATTTTTTATCCCATCAATTTATTAATACGTAGTCTCAATTATTTATTATGAGCTGGAGTGGTATTGATGCAATAGATGGTGCTATAAAGAGAACAAAAAAAGCACTGATTGAACCGTTCAATTTCTGGAAATGGGTTAAACTTGGAATTATTGTCTTCTTAATTGGCGGAGGCAGTAGAGTTTCATCTTCCAATCCCGTTAGTTTCAGTGGACCTTATCGGGGAGAGCAGATACCTGTACCCACAATGGATGAGGTCATAAGCCAGGTAACCAGGTTCTGGCAAGAGTACTTTACAATTATACTCGTGGTCGCGGTATTTATTCTATTTCTTATCCTGTTATTCAGTTATATTTCAAGTGTCATGGAATTCGTGCTTGTGGAATCCCTCGTGACAGATGTGGTGACATTCTGGGCATCTTCCAGGAAATACCTGCGCATCGGGTTTAATCTTTTTATCATAAGACTGGGAGTCGGGTTGTTTTTACTTTCGTTGCTCATATTGTTCATGCTGCCTGTCCTCAAATTGATAACCGGCTCACCTGGAATAATTTTAGCAGAAATGATATTCGGTATTATTTTAAGAGTTATTGTGATTTTGCTGGGTCTTGCAGTAGTCAATGGAATAACACAGTCATTTATAAACCTCTCGATACCGCTTGCCATGTATAATGATATGGGAATTGTAAAGGCTATTAAGAGTGTTGCGGGTAAAGCCATTGCTGACTGGAAACAGATAGTGATGTACTGGATTATAAGGATATTACTCGGTATTGCAGCAGGGATTGCTGTGGGTATTGCGGTGTTTATCCTTATCCTGGCAATACTGGCAATCCTTGCAATACCTGCTGTAGTCCTGTATTATATAATGTCAGGCATAGGGGCACAGGCACTGTTCTGGATATTGATGGTACTTTACGGGCTTATAGCATTAATTGTGTTTTTCCTGTTCATTTTGATTGTATCTGTACCCGTACCTGTTTTCATGAAATACCATATGCTGACGTTCCTGAAGATGTGGCATGAAGATGCGAGGATACCGTTTGTGGAAATTGGCGGACAGGGTGAACAGTTATCCTGAAAGATTGGAAATAATGAAAAAACCTTATTACCAATCCTGCCAATCAAGCCCGCATGATACAGCAACCCAACGTCTGGAAGTTCGGTGATGACATAGACACCGATGCCGTGATACCAGGCAAATACCTCATATTCAACACCGAAGAAGAGCTGGCAAAATACGCTTTTGAAGGTGTGCGCCCTGAATTTGCCGCAAAGGTAAAAGAAGGCGACATAATCGTTGCAGGTTTCAACTTCGGATGCGGTTCATCAAGGGAACATGCGCCCCTTGCAATAAAAGGCTCAAAGGTCAAATGCGTCATAGCAAAATCGTTCGCACGCATCTTTTTCAGGAACTCCATAAACATCGGCGTTCCCCTGCTTGAATGTCAGGACACTGACAGGATAGGAGAAGGCGACCACATCGAAGTGGATTTCGAGTCAGGCATTATCACTAATACCACCAAGAACGAAACCTACCAGGCAACACCACTGCCGGATTTCGTGCGCGGTATCGTGGATGCGGGCGGACTGATTGCCTACGCTAAAGAGATGGTGCAGTAAAAATACAATTTACCTGATACTGTGCAGGCTTCTTCAGGCTTATTTCCACTCGTACATTTCTATATGCGGTGTCTCGCAGCTTATGCAGTTCCCGCACATGTCATTAACAGTGTATCTGGGCGAGCCGCAAACATCGCACGGAGTACATTCTTCGCATTCTGTCTCTTTTTTACACGGGTGAGTAAAGTGCATGTATCATGATTATTGATTATGGTAAAAATAGGTTGCGGTCATCAGGTCATCAGCGGAATTGTTATATCAATTTAAATTGATTAAACACAACTTTACTTGAGTTGATACAGATGTTATACCCCGGCGGAACACCCACACAGCCTGAAATAATAGAAGTAGCTTTATCGAAACTTGCACTTAAACCATCGAATGTATTTGCCGATATCGGATGCGGCAGCGGCTCAGTCTCGATACGGGCAGCACCATATGTAAAAAAGGTGTATGCCATTGATATAAGGGACGAAGCTGTAAGTGCAGCATCCGGTAACCTGAAGGAATGCGGCATAACAAATGCCGAAGTATTAAAAGGTGATGCGGCAGAACTGCTCTCCTCAATAAGGGTTGACTGCGCATTTATAGGGGGAAGCAGGAACCTCAGGGAAGTTATAGGAGTAATTGTTAAAAACGTCCCGGCGTTTGTGGTCAGCGCTGTCAGGTTAGAAACAGTAAATGAGACAGTCAGTTTACTTAAAAAGAACAATAAATTCAGGGAGCTATTGCAGATACATATTTCAAGGGGCAGTGACCTTGCAGGAGGCACCATGCTAAAACCAGAGAATCCTGTTTTCATGATAGTGGGGGGTGAACAATGCTGATAGGAATCGGTCTTGGACCCGGCTCTCCCGGACTCCTGACACTTTCAGCGGTAAAAGCCCTGGAAGAAAGCGATATGGTTTTCGTTCCGGGGGTTATGGCAAAAGAACTTGTTGCACCGTATGCAGAAGCAAAAATCCTGGATTTTCCCATGATACGGGACAGGAATGAGCTTGAGAAACTCTGGGAAAACAACGCAAAAATTGTTGCGGGCGAAGCACAAAACGGCACGGTCTCTTTTGCGGTAATCGGTGATCCGAACTTCTTTTCCACGTTCTCGCACCTTTGCCGCACTATAAAGGAAAAATATCCTGGAATCGAGATTACAACCATTCCGGGCGTTAGCTCAATAACCGCGCAGGCTGCCCGCACAAATACGGCAATTGAAGGCTCGTTCACGGTAAGCGACGGCTCGCCAGTAAATACAAGGATTATCCTGAAAGCAAGGCATCCGGGGAAAGAAAAGGAAAAACTTGTGCGTGATGGTTATGATGAATTTATTTTTGCACAACGGCTGTTCATGGAAAACGAGTTGGTAACCAGTGAAGTTCCGGAAGAAGGCGATTATTTCAGCATTCTTGTTGCAAGAAAAGGTGCAAGCTACCATTCCGAGAAAAAAATCGTGCATTTTGTAGGTGCAGGTCCCGGAAATCCGAAATACATTACAGTAAAAGGGCGCGAGCTTCTTGAATCCGCAGACATTGTCATGTACACTGGCTCGCTTGTGAATCCCGCTGTCCTGGATTACGTTAATTGTGAAACCATTGACAGCCACGGCATGAAACTTGAAGAGATTGCGGATGTGCTTGCCAGGCATACAGAATCCGGAAAGACCGTTGTCAGGCTGCACAGCGGCGACCCATCCCTTTACGGCGCTATTATCGAGCAGATAGATGTTCTAAGGCAAAAAGGGATTGATGTCGAAATAATCCCTGGTGTTACATCACTTTTTGCATCTGCTGCCACACTTAAAAAACAGTTGACATTAAACGGGATTACCGAGACGCTTATCATCACAAGACCTGCCGGAGTGACGCTTGGGAAGGACTCAATCAGCGAACTTTCACGCCATAATGCCACAATGGCGATATATCTTGGAACTGACAAGTTACGCAAGATAACAGATGATGTGGCATATCCCGCGGACACACCTGCCGCAGTTGTATATCATGCCTCATGGGGGGATGAGAAAGTGGTTCTGGGAACGGTTGGCGATATTGCGGATAAGGTGGAAGCACTCGGGATAACCAGGTCTGCAATGATAATTATCGGGAATGTGCTTCAACCTGAGAATTTCAAGAGGTCTCATCTTTATGGATAGGATAGCGATTATCACATTCCAGCGCAATATCGATGCTGCACAGAAGTTAAAAGAAGCGGTTGGCGGCGATATAATACTGTACTCTGACTGTGCTTTCAGCCAGGCATTCGAATACGATGCGGTAATTGCAGTAATGGCGGCAGGGATAGCAGTCAGGAATATTGCCCCGCTAATCAGGGATAAATGGAGTGACCCTGCCGTTGTGGTGGTGGATTCAGGGTTGAATTTTGCAATACCTGTCCTTGGAGGTCATCACGGCGGGAACACACTTGCAAGGAAACTTGGCGGATTGGGGTTGGTGCCTGTTATTACAACAGCCACTGAAGTGGCAGGCAGGGATTCTGTTGAAGTAATTGCTGAAAATATCGGGTGCATGATAGTGAACAGGGATTCAACAAAAAAAGTAAACATGGCGCAGCTTGATGAGGATGTCCGGGTTTTACGGGTTCGAGGACCGAAAATTATTGTTGTGGATGATGATGTAAGCGTGCTTAAAAAACAAGGGCTTGTTGTCGGAATAGGGGCTAACAGCGGAGTGTATAAATTTGAGGTAATTGATGCTGTGAATGAGGCATTATCTGAAATAGGTGCAGGTATTGATGATGTCAGATGCTTTGCATCAGCACAGATTAAGGAAAACGAAAAGGGGATAATCGATACGGCAGAAGAGTTTGGAAAACAACTCAGGTTCGTATCCCATGAGCTTATAAATTCCATTTCCGCTCCCACCCCGTCAAAGGCAAAAGCACTCGGGTTAAACGGCGTTTGCGAGCCGGCAGCCATTGCATTGTCAGAAGAAAAGAAATTATTACTGAAAAAAAGGAAATACGGAAATGTCACAATCGCCATCGCAAGGTAAACTGTACATCGTGGGTATCGGACCTGGTTCTGTTGAACATCTTACGAAAAAAGCAGAAAAAGTGCTTATTGAATCAGAGTATGTTATCGGAAACGGGACGTATATCGACCAGATTGCGGATGTTGTAAAGAATACTGAGATAATCCGCAGTGGAATGGGCGGCGAGGTCGAGCGCGCAAGCAAGGCGGTTGAACTCTCAAGAAACCATGTGGTTTCAATAATCAGCGGGGGGGATGCCAATGTGTACGGCATGGCGGGGCTGGTGCTTGAGGTTGCGGAAAAGGAAGGCAATGTCGAGCTTGAAGTTATACCGGGAGTAACTGCCATAAGCGCAGCAGCCTCTCTTCTTGGCGCCCCGATTGTGAATGATTTTGCGGTTATCAGCCTGAGTGACCTGCTGACCCCTCTTGGAATGATAGAGCGCAGGCTCAGGGCTGCTGCGGAATCTGATTTCATTATAGCACTTTACAACCCGAAAAGCCGGACACGGGAGAAGAACTTTGCAATGGCTATAGGTATTATAAGGCAGTTCAGGAAAAATGATAATCCTGTTGGTATCGTGAAAAATGCAACGCGTGACGGTGAAAGTATTGTTGCAACGACCCTCGGGAAAGTAATGGAATACAATGATGAGATTGATATGAGTACAACAGTTATTATCGGGAACAGTGAATCGAGATTGTGGAATAACAGGATAATAACCCCGCGTGGTTACCAGAGGAAATACATGTATTAGAGCCAGAGTTGCGCCTCTGGAGGGCGCAGACACGTATGCCTTCGGCATACGTGGATTCCAGCTC
>JACUTP010000110.1 GCA_014859785.1 Candidatus Methanoperedentaceae archaeon
GCACTCACGGGACTCCCTGCAAAAATAGAAGCAACGAAAATAAACACAAGCGACATGCGCGCAGGAACCCAGTTTGCAATATCGTCCATTTTTGCTGAAGCATAACCAAGCTCTATGAACGGCTCTTTTCTGTAACCAACCGTTGAATCAAGCGTATTTATCATCCTGTACACCAGCGCGCCCGGAAGCCCGAACAGCAGGAAATAAAACAAGGGAGACAGGATGGCATCAACGAAACTCTCTGCAACAGATTCAATAACAGCAGACGCTGACTGGTGTTCATCAAGGGTTGATGTATCCCTTCCCACAAAAGTTTTCAGGTTTTCCCTTACTGTCCCGATATCCCCTGCTTCAAGGTCTTTTTTTATACCGAGAGCCGATACCAGAAGCATCCTGATTGAAAACGTGGACTTCAGGAAATAAGCAGCAATCAGTAACCCTGCCAGTCCTGTGACTGCTTTACTGATTAACACTCCTGCAACCGCCACCAAGACAATGCATGACAGCGCCATTAAAAACCCGTACAGCTTCCTGTGGTTTTGCGGCGCCTTCTCCACAAACAGGGTTACCAGTTTTCCCATCCAGACAACCGGATGGATGACGGCAGGCGGCTCGCCGATAATAATATCAAAAACGAATGCAAGTACAAGTGCCTGCATCCAGAACTCGCTCATAACTCAGGCTCCAGAACTTCCTCCCACACTTCCTTTATGCTTTTTCCAGACATCAGGGCTTTTAGCACCTTCTCGGCAATATCGCCTTTATGGATAATGTGGCATGTGGCACAGCTCCAGACACTCCCGCCTGCTGCCCTTTCAACAAATCTCCCGCCTGTCCTTTCATCCCCGCAAGGGTAGAAAGGGCAGAAACAGAACGTGCAGTCCTGCCCCTTAAAATGGCACGGGTAATACTCACAGTCAATCCTGCTTCTTGCAGTTACGCCGCGATCAAGTACCCTGCCAATCTCTTCATCTGCCATCTCATTTCCTTTCTGGTTTATGACAGAGGTTATAACATCCAGCAGTTCCTCATTATCCCCCCTTTTTCGAACCGCTATCCTTATATGATTAACAAGTCCGAACGAAGAACATTCACGTATAATAATTCCGTTTTCAAGCATCCTTCTTGCGAGTTCCTCAGAACCCATGAAGAAATCCCCGATATCAACAAGAATATAATTCACATCGCCCGGGTATGGACTGAAACCCCGGACAGAAACGAGTTTTTCCATAAGCCATTCCCGTTCCTCACTTATCAGGGCAAGCGAGGTATTAATATAATCTTCATGGTTGCCGAAAAGCCACTCTCCAACAGACACTGCAACAGAGTTCAAGCTCCACGGAAGCCGGATACTGTTCAATACGTTTGCAAAAGCGGGTGACGTTACTGCGTAACCTATCCTGAGCCCTGCAACGGCAAATACCTTTGTCAGTGAGCGCAGGACAATGACAAAATCATTCGAGGCTGCAAAACCAGCGATACTCTGCCCCGGGTCCGATAACTCGATAAAAGCCTCATCAACAAACAGGAAAGTACCTGATGAACTGCATTTCTTTGCAAGTTCTATGACTTTTTCCCGTTCAACAAGGTTACCTGTCGGGTTGTTCGGGTTGCAGACAAAAACTGCTTTGTAACCACCAGGTTCAACTTCTGTTATCTCCTTATAATCCACATATTCTATTTCAGCCCCGAACAGCCTGCACTGGAACCCGTACTCGCCAAACGTTGGCATGGGAAGTATGACCCCGTCCCCGGGTTCGATGACAGTTTCTGCAAACAGGCGGATTATTTCTGATGACCCGTTTCCTGGCACGATGTTGAGAGGCGAAACATCCAGGTATTGCGC
The DNA here is from genome assembly GCA_014859785.1 of Candidatus Methanoperedentaceae archaeon. Lineage (GTDB taxonomy): Archaea > Halobacteriota > Methanosarcinia > Methanosarcinales > Methanoperedenaceae > Methanoperedens_A. Next base: position 1,847 of record JACUTP010000110.1, read on the forward strand.
CGCTGCTTTCCTGAAACCAGGATACCTGTTATCAGGATAGTTTTCAACTGACTTGCAGGCATTAGCAAGAACCTCTGGAATCGCAGGCGGCGGTCCGAGCGGGTTCAGGTTAACACTGAAATCCAGCAATTCTGATGTATCTATGCCTGATTCTTCCGCACTTTCGGCTACCCTGGCGCCATGTACACATGGAGTTATGGCAAGTGCTGTTTTCCTTATCCTGCTGTTTATATCTGGCACATGCCCTCATTTGTCTTAGATATATTATTAAATTGCCGTAAGGAAATAGTAAAAGCACTTCATGCCACATCTTCAGGAGAAATGAAATAGCCTGGTTGGTATTCCGGATGTCTTGCCATAAACATATTCCATACGAACACGTGTCAAGGTTGAGGATAAGAATTATTATTGGATAAAACAATATTATATTACCAATGGTGGTGGGTAATTGACACAAGAAATATCCAACAACAAATTGTATCTTGTTATTGCGGCTCTTTCAATAGCAATTGTATTAATGGCATTTGCATTAATGCCACGGGCTATACAGGGGCAGGAAAACACACTGTTCGTCTCGGGATCTGCTGAGAAAAGCATAGCCCCGGATACAGCTTCATTAAGTATAGGTGTTGTTGTCCAGGCTTCCACAGCCATGATGGCTTCGGATGAAAATGCAGTTTTGATGAGTGCGGTTATAAGTGAACTGAACAATCTTGGACTGGAGGCGAAAGACATTCAAACGTCTATGATTTCCATCCATCCGGTATACGCATTTAATGGTGCTCAAACTATAGTTTCGTATTCTGCTTCCAATAATGTGCGGGTCACCACAAATGAGTTAGACATAGTTAGTGAGATTATTGACAGGTCAACAGCCGCAGGTGCCAACCAGATCGGAGGTGTATCATTTTCGGTATCAGAAGAAAAACAAAAGGAAATCAGGGATGAACTACTGGCAGGAGCTGTGACGGATGCATCATCAAAAGCAAACAAGCTTGCAGAAAACCTGGATATCAGGATAGTCGGTGTTAAAACAGCCTCTATCAGTGATGTTGGATTTCCACAGCCCTTTTTTAGAGATACGGCATTTGTTGAGGAAAGAGCTGCCACACCAATCCAGCCAGGTGAGATGGAAGTTACTTTATCAGTTCAGGTGACGTATATTGTAAGGTGACAGGTCCTGGAATACTATTTGTTTTTGGAGGCTCAACCTTCCCCTTATTGTCGATGCAGTATCTAAAGCCTCTCTTTTTCTGCCTTCACAAAAACCATTTCTGCAACACGTTCAACCGTTTCCCTGTTCAATAACCCTCTCACCCACCTATCAGGAAGCGCCAGGGCACCATGAACCGCTCCTGAAAGTGCTCCGGTGATACAGGCAATGGAATCCGTGTCACCGCCTGCATTCACTGCCTCTGTTATTGCTTTTTCAGGATTGCCAGAATGCCGTGAAAAACAGTAAAAAGCAGACGGCACTGTTTCATTTACAAGGTATGAAGTGCCAAGCCAGCCAAATGCATCATCAGGCTCAGAATCCCGTTTCATGTATGAACTCCCAATCTTCTCCCCGATATCAATATCATATTTCGATGCCCTTATAGAAGCTTCATTTATTATGCCATTACAGTCCATCCCTGAAACAGCGCATCGTACAGCAACTGCAACAGCTACTGCGCCTGCAATTGCCGCATTACTTTTATGGGTGGGTAACGATGAAAGGGCGGCTTTTTCTTCGACCTCGTCAAGAGCATCGTAAAACAAACCGATTGGTGCAACCCTCATGGCAGAACCGCATGATGGAATATCACTTCCTGCTTCTCTCCAGCCTGCTCCTGAATTTAACTTTTTTATGGCAGCAGAACTTGACGGTCCGATAAGGTTTTTCCGAAGCGGGTCTTTCATGGTATCTTCTCCCCACCGTGCTAACCTTTTTGCAAAATAATCACTGTTAAAACCATTACATTCAACAAGTGACATTGCCAGAAGCAGCATCTGCTCGGTATCATCCGTATATTCCCCTGGTTTCAGGTGCTCACCAGGACAGCCCTGCGGTGATTTTCCGTAATCCGTGACGTAATCCCTCTTCAGAATGTCGTGTCTTTTAAGCCCCTCGTTCTGTTTACCGAGAGCATCGCCGATTGCAGCGCCAAGCATGCATCCCAGGTATTTGCTTTTCAATATTTCATGTGTTATCATATCTTTTTTTGGTCAGCATTTCGGTTTTCAGTAGAGTCCGATTTCTTCATGCTTTATTTTCTCAACCATTTTCTTTTTAAGGGCTTTCAATCCCGGACTGAACTCAACAGGGTACACAGGAGCATCATCGAGTTTCCTGTATTTATCCGGCAGTTTTGACAGATTCTCATGTGTGCGGTTCCTGATTTCAGGAAGTGCCAGCCTGTCACACACAACCCTGCCGTGTTTCACCACAGGCTCAAGCAGCGGTTCTGCACCCTCGATTTCTTCATCGTCAAGCGAAATTATATCCTTTTTAAAGGTGCCGTTTTCGAAGATGCGCCATACAAGTTTTTTTCCGGGAAGCGTTGTCTTCAAAGCTTCTTCCGAAAGTTTCATTTTCGGGACATGGACACCGTTCTCGACAATATCCGAAAGTTTGTATATACCGTCAAGTGCGGGTGTCGGGCGCCCGGTAACAAGTTCAGTACCCACGCCAAAAAAGTCGATTTTTGCGCCGTTTCTCATATGTTCATCTATTTTCCACTCGTTAAGGTCGCCGCTTGCAACGATTTTCACGTATGGAAGCCCTGCATCGTCAAGGAGCTTCCTGACCTGTTTTGAAAGCCCGCAAAGGTCGCCGCTGTCAAGCCTTACGCCCATAAGTTTCTCACCCTTTTGCTCAAGCTCTTTTCCAACGACGGCGGCTTTTTTTGCGCCTTCTACTGTATCGTAGGTATCTATGAGCAGGAAACAATTTTTCGGGAACGTATCGGCATAGGCGCGGAAAGAGTCTATCTCATGCTCGAAACTCGTGACAAAAGAGTGCGCCATTGTTCCGGAAATCGGGATTCCGAGTTCCTTACCTGCAAGCACGTTTGAAGTGGATGTGCAGCCTCCGATGAATGTCGCGCGGGTGGCTTCAAGATGCGCATTTCCCTGTGCGCGGCGCAGTCCGAACTCCGAAATCGCCCGCCCTCTTGCGGCATATACCGTGCGTGAGGCTTTAGTTGCGATAAGTGTTGAGAAGTTCATTCTGTTCAAGAGGTAGGTTTCGACAAGCTGCGCCTCGATTATCGGGGCTGTGACCCTTACTATGGGCTCAAGCGGGAATACGATGTTTCCTTCGGGGATGGCAAGGATGTCGCCTGTAAACCTGAAATCCCGCAGTGAGTTTAAGAAATCCGAATTAAAACCCTGTGTTACCAGGTATTCGATATCATCCTCCCCAAAGCGCAGGTTTTCGATATAATCAAGAAGGTATGTAAGTCCTGCTGTGAGGAGGTACGAGCCAGCAGGGGTTTTCCTGATGAAATAATCAAAAGTGGCTTCAGGGTTGTGCCCTGAATGCCAGTATGCCTGCATCATGGTTAGCTGGTACATGTCTGTCCTTAGTGCATCTGTCATATGGTTAATATTGAGGCGGTGAGTTGTTAAAAGTTTCTGAATTTGATTAAAGTTCAACCTGCATACCATCAGTGGCAGCAACCGTATTACCAAATATCTCGCTTGCTTTTTCCCCGGCATTTTTCTAAATGATATTGAATAGTACCTGTTTGCATCAAAGTGAACCAATGCCAGTTGTATTCTGATACCCGTAACAATATTCATTATTGACTGCACACATCTTAGTTTATGATTCCAAAACTCCGCGGACACCACCTTATTTGCCTGCACTTCTTCAAAGGCGAGGGATATTCAGAAGACTTCATAAAGAACATCTACAACGTTCTCCTGAACCAAAAAATGCAGGTGGCAGACGGCGCCGATGACATCTGCGCAAAGTGCCCCCATCTGGAAGAAGGAAAATGCGCAAGCAGCGAATATTCAAACGAGGACATAAAGGCACAGGACACAGAAGCACTCATGCTGTTGAAACTTGAGACGGGCATGGTTGTTGAGTGGGAAAACATAGCTGCCATGCTACCTTCTATACTGGATGAATGGAACTCCCTGTTTTGCTATGATTGCGGATACAGGAAAGTGTGCTTTGGCTAATGCTGCATTTTCCTTCTATCAAGAATTCAAACAACCCTATTATAGAAATTCGTCCCGATCATGAATGTATCACTATCCACATATATTATTTGATACGAGGTAGTTAACCCTGATGTCTCAAGGAAAAGAGTGGAACCGCTCCTGTATCTTCAGCAGTTAATTTTCCTGATAGTTTTTTGTTAAGG
>JACUTP010000111.1 GCA_014859785.1 Candidatus Methanoperedentaceae archaeon
TCAGGAGATGTTGATAACATTGTCGAACGTATAAAGGAAACCGGCCGCGCCGCAATAAAGAACGGCGCCCTCATGGTTAACCTGGAGGATAAGGGCATCCAGAAACCCCTTGTTATACAGCGCTCTGATGGAACAACGTTATACACGACCCGCGACCTTGCATACCATGAATGGAAAGCAGGACAATGCGACAGGATGATAGACATACTTGGCGCTGACCACAAGCTAATTTCATCCCAGCTGAAAGCCGTCCTTAATATACTCGGAATCAAAGAACCTGAAATCGTGATTTTTGAATTTGTTTCACTGCCTGAAGGTTCAATGAGCACACGGCGGGGTGTCTTTATCCCGGCGGATGACGTACTTGACCAGGTACAGCAGGCTGCATATGAGGAAGTGGCAAAACGCCGCCCTGAAACTGACGAGAAATTCAAGAAGAAAGTATCGGAATTTGTCGGAATCGGTGCTGTGCGGTATGATATTATCAGGGTTTCCCCTGAAAAATCAACAACTTTTGACTGGAAACAGGCACTTGATTTTGAAAAGCAGGGAGCGCCATTTATACAGTATGCACATGCCAGGGCATGCAGTATCATCAAGAACGCAGAGGAAACAGGAATTTTTATCGGGGAATTTGACCCTAACATCCTTGTTGAGGAACAGGAGGTTGCGCTAATCAAGAAACTGGCGGCTTTTGAAAACGTAATTGACATTGCGGCTCGTGACTTAAAACCCGGTCTTCCTGCCATCTATGCAAGGGAACTTGCCGATGCCTTTAACCAGTTCTACAGGTTCGTGCCTGTACTTTCCGCAGAACCCGAATATGTAAAAGCCAGGCTTGCGCTGGTTGAATGCTCGCGTAGTGTCCTTGCAAATGCCCTTGATACCCTCGGTATAACAGCACCTGAATCCATGTAGCTATAACCATGAAAGCGATTTCAATAGTGGGATATAAGAAATCAGGCAAAACGACACTTGTTGGGCGGCTGGTTTCATCCCTCAGGAAACACGGCACTGTCGGCACAGTAAAACACCTGCATGAGCATAATATCGAAGGAAAGGGGACAGATACCCAAAAACACACCGCCGCCGGGGCTGATGTCGTTGTTGCTGTAACACCGGATGAACTTGTAAAATTCTCAAAAAACAACAACCTGGCAGCGGCTCTTGATGAACTTGCAGATTCAGGAATGGATTTCGGGGTAGTTGAGGGGTTCAAGGATAGCAGTTTGCCAAAAATAGCACTTGGGGGCATTGAAGCCATAAATACCGTAATGGAACTGGACAAACCTGAAGATGCGGATATTGACGAACTTGTAAGTATCATTCAGGAATTGCCTGATTACCATACCCTGAATTCACTTGCCAGGAAAATACGTGCATCAAGCAACATACAGAAAGCCGGTTCAATCGGGACTTTCACCGGAATTGTAAGGGGAATTACAGGCAACACTAAAACCGAATATCTTGAATTTGAGGAATATGCAGGTGTTGCCCGTGAAAACCTTGATAGAATATGCTCAGAACTTAAAGCGAGGGAAGGAATCGTGGATGTCCTGATGCACCACAGGACAGGAAAAATCCTGGCTGGTGAAGATATAGTGTATATCGTCGTGTCAGCAGGACACAGGGAACAGCTTTTCCCGGTTCTTCGGGAAGCAATTGAGCGGCTAAAAAAAGAAGTTCCCATCTGGAAAAAAGAACACACACTGGAGGGCAATTGGTGGGTTCATGATACCGGGGTTTAAAGAACGTATTATTTATTCCTGATATCCTTTTCCATTATATCACGTTTTTTCTTCAGCCCATGTATTGTCCTGTAATAATACCCGAATAACACAAGACCGATTATAACAAGTAATGTGAAAAAGTAACCCAGAACCACAGGGGCGCTTTTCTTATAGTATTTTACCGATATAACTTTATGTTCAGGATAGGGTTTATCCCACGTAAGGACTTCCCTGCCAGATGAATCCATAGTGATGTTATCAGGCTTCGGGTTGGCAATACCTAAAAACCGTGAACCTGTTGTGTAATTCTTCGGGAGTAACACCATGACCGTACCGTTCTTTATTAAGGGTCTGGAAAAATCCTGCCCGTTTTGCTGGGTAAATGCCACAAATCCGGTTAACGGCGAATCAAAATCGAAACGTATGTAACTCTTTCCAAAAACGACTTCCTTCGATACATTAAATGATACGTTATTACCTGAATAATCAACTGCTACCGGATTTCTGACGTTCAGGTCACCGGTGTTTCCCATTTCAAACCTTAACTCAGTTGCATTGCTAACACTTTCAACCACCTGTACTGATGAAGTGTTAAGATAAAAAACAGTAGTATTGTATAAACCCGGGAGTTCATAATCCTGCGGGTCACCTTCAGGTATTTCAGGGGAAACACACCCTGCTACCAGGGTTAACAGGATTATAAAAAAAATAAGGTATGTCCTCATTACTGCACCATAATATCAGATTCAATTTTAATTATCTCAAGCGCATCCTTGAATACCCGGATGACACCTCCACTTGAGGAAACAGTGATTGCTATTGTTTCGGTATCCCGGGTTATGGCAGCAGCAGAGGCATGTCTTCCACCGAGCCCCTTCTCCAGGGGTATGTCCTTTGCGTTTATATCAAGATACCTTCCCGCGGCTTTGATCTGACCGTGTTCGGATACTACAAAAACCCCGTCAAGCTGGGCAAAACTTTTCACGGTTTCCCATGATTCTGGGTTCACTATATCACAGTTTTCTTCGGGTTGCCCCTCGAACGGATTGAGTACAAGCTGGTGTGAGCGCCTCATAACTTCATCTGAATCGCCTATGATGAAAGCCGTCCCGAACATCTTGCCTTCCCGCCCCTCCGTGGCTATTTCAAGGGATATGTTAAGGATAGCCTTGATGACCCGCACATCCGCCCTTTCAGTACATTCCTCAAGTTGTTTTATTATTTCATTGGTCGACAGGTCATAAACGATTATGGAATCGTTGTCTTTCATGCTGATTATGCCCACTACCAGACCTTCTGTTTCAAGCAGGTTGTTTATGAAGGCAATAACACTTGCATCGCTGATATTCTTTACTTCGCTCTGTATGCGGTCTTCCATTTTCTCATAAAGTGTTTTGTCACCATCATCAATATACCGCGAGAACTGGTTGACCATTGCCAGTTTCCTTCCTGTAAAAACAAGCACGGGAATCCGGGTTGAAATTTCCGGTAGTATCTCCAAAAAAGTGATTATTGCAGATGCGTGAAGTTTTTCTGCTATTTTAATAGCTGACTTCGTAATTACTGAGATGTCTCTTTCTGGTTTGATAATGTTTTTTGAGAGCGTATTTTTGTTATGTTTATGGGTATGGTGTTTATTTTTACCTGACATGGTGGATTCCGAAGATTAAATTAATATCTAATTAATTATACTGTTATATATCTTTTAAGATTAAGCCCGGGATTGGATAGGTAACTGTTAAAGTCATACAACACCAGAGTTAATATCACAAATATAATTATTGCTCAAGAAGCCATTTCCGGACAGGTCTTACTTTTAAAAATATTTACTAACAATATCAAAATATTCATCCGGTGTTGGAATCCTGCCAAGGCTTGAGATTATAGCTGCCAGTTCCGAAGAGCCAAGGTAAACCTGCGCATTCTTCCCCATCCTGTTATCAAAATTACGGGTTGATGTCGAAAAAACAACAGCATTATCCTCAACCCTTGCCTGGTTGCCCATACACAGGCTGCATCCCGGGATTTCCATCCTGGCTCCCAGTTTCTCGAATAACGTATACTCGCCGCTGTTTTTAAGTTCCTTTTCTACAAGTTTTGTAGGCGGGGAAATCCACAATTTTGTCGATATAATGCCAATGCTTTTAAGAATACGGGCAGCTGAGCTGAAATGAACAAAACCTGTCATGCATGAGCCAATAAATACCTCATTGATTTTATCACCCGCCACCTCAGAGAGTGGCCTGACATAATCCGGGTCGTTCGGGCAGGCAAGCAGGGGTTCTGTTATTTGTGACAGGTCTATTTCTATTACCTCTGCATAACAGGCATCGCTGTCTGCTTTTAACAGTTCCGGGCGGGACAGCCACTCTTGTATTGCGTTTATACGTTTTTCAAGCGCCATTCTCCCGTATCCTTCATCAACCAGGGATTGCAGGATTGTAATATTTTCCCTCAGGAAATCCGCGACCTTTTCCTTGGAAAGTGCGAAAACCGCAGCTTCTGCTGAGCGCTCGGCTGATGAATCCGTTATCTCAAAAGCTTCCTGTACTGTCAGGTCAAGACCTTCGAACTCGATTATCCTGCCATTAAATACGTTTATCTTGTTCTTTTTTTCTATTGTGAGTTTACCCTGTTTAACTGCAAAATACGGCACAGCGTTCACCACGTCCCTGAGTGTTATGCCATCCCTGAGCCTGCCACTGAACCTGACAAGCACGCTTTCTGGCATGTCAAGGGGCATTATGCCAAGGGCTGCCGCAAATGCAACAAGACCGCTTCCTGCCGGAAATGAAATGCCTGTCGGATAACGCGTATGGCTGTCCCCTCCTGTACCAACGGTATCAGGAAGTAACATCCTGTTAAGCCATGAGTGGATAATCCCGTCACCGGGTTTCAGCACAACACCACCCCTTTCCCTCATAAACTGAGCAAGTTCGGTGTGCATCTTGCGGTCTTTTTCTGTCGGGTAGGCGGCAGTATGGCAGAACGACTGCATGACAAGCGGCGCCTCAAATTCTATACATGCCAGTTCCTTAATCTCGTCTGCTGTCATCGGACCTGTGGTATCCTGTGAACCAACGGTTGTTATTTTCGCAAGTACGGACTGACCCGGGCGTACACCGCCAAAACCGCATGCTTTTCCTACAATCTTCTGTGCAAGTGTAAATCCACGGTTTGATGGGGCAGGTTCTACAGGTTTTCGGAAAATATCAATGTATTTTCCTCCCAATACTTCCCTTGCCCTTCCTGTCAGGTCTTTTCCTATCAAAAGATTGAGCCTTCCTCCTGCCCTGTATTCATCCGGCAGGGTCTCAGGCTCAAGTTTGAACGCTGCCAGTTCATTCCCGTTTTCATCAATAATCCTCCCGTTTGCAATATCAATCGTAATAACCATACCAGTGTTAAGCTGTGAAACATCACACCTTACAGGCAGTGCGCCGCTGTCCCTTGCCGTATTGAAAAATATGGGTGCAACCTGGCTTCCAAGAATCACACCTCCTTTTCGCTTGTTGGGAACACCTGGTATATCCTCGCCTATCCACCATACAAGTGAGTTCATGGCAGATTTCCTGCTGCTTCCTGTACCGACAATATCGGCAACAAAAGCAACAGGGTAGCCCTTATTTTTAAGTCCTGCAATCTCAGGAAGCGCATCCGGATAGCGGGACTCAAGCATGGAAAGTGCATGTAATGGTATGTCAGGACGTGTCCCTGCATGTGATGCAGGAGATAAATCGTCTGTGTTTACCTCTCCCTGTACCCTGAATACCGTGACCTTCATTGATTCGGGAAAAGGCGGGTTTGATGTGAACCATTCGCCATTCGCCCAGCTTCCAAGGAGAGATTTTGCGCGCAGGTTGGAGGATGAAAGTTGTTTTATCCTGTCAAAGAACCCGAAAACCAGAATCGTTTTTGAGAGGGCACGTGCGGCAGCATCCCCGAGTTCATCGTCCTCAAGAAGTTCGATAAGCGTTTCAATATTGTAGCCCCCTTTCATCATACCAAGCATTTCCACTGCATGAAGCGGAGTAATAATTCCTGATGACTTCTCGCTAAGGGCAATATACCTCAGGAGTTTTGCTTTTTCCAGTGAGGCGGGGTCAACACCCGGAGGAACATGGTTTTCCAGTAATTCAAGTATGGTTTCTTTTTTCCCCTCTGGCGGGTTAAATACCAGTTCTGAAAGTTCCCTCACCTGTTCAGCATCAAGGGGCAGCGGGGGGAGCCCAAGTTCCTGCCGCTCATCTTTGTGTTTCTGGTAGGATTCAAGAATGTCTGTGGTCATCGGACTTAACATGCAGGATTAATCTATTAATTTAACGCAGAATTTGTGGTATGCCTGGCTTACACTGATTCATTTTTGTTTTATTTTTGTATCTTTTTTATTTTTCTCTACCGAATCCATTTTCCTGATATCGTTAAAGAAGTTCATCAGTGAATACTTTACACGTTCAGGCGCCACGTCAATAA
>JACUTP010000112.1 GCA_014859785.1 Candidatus Methanoperedentaceae archaeon
GTTCAGGATTGCTTTTATTAGATGAAGGCTTCAATTAATATGACGTTCTCATACCACAAATATTTCAAATTATATTCAACAACATGAATTGAAACGTTTTTGTTTTAAAAATGGGTTAGGTTTAAATATGTTGCTTGAGTTAAACCAGACATATTTATAATCATTAAACGTGATAGGAGAGTAATAAATATGAAAAACGCTGTAAATGGCAAATGGATTGTTTTGTCAGTAATGTTAGTTCTCGTATCCCTGTTGTTAGTCCAGCCGACAATGGCACAAGCACCAGAAATTCCGAATAATTCGTGTGCTGATTGTCATCGCCAGTTGCTTTTTTCAACAGAATCACAGAGGGAATTTATCAATATTCGTATCAACCATCTTGAAAGTGGCATTACCTGTTCAATTGTCTGCCATGAGGATAGTCTCAATAAATCTACGGCAAGCACGTATGCTATGTGGTCTATATCCACACATGCCCTGTTTGGAGTAACATGTGAGAAATGCCATGGCGGCGACCCACAGGCTGAATCGAAGAATGACGCTCACCAGGGTCTATCCGGTGCAGGTATTTCACGTATCAACACACCTGAAACCTGCGGTGAATGCCATGAAAATGAGCTTGGCGAGTTTAAAGATTCAAAACATTTTGAAGAACTGAAACTGGAAGAAGGATTTGCCCCAACATGTACAACATGCCATCAGGCACACAGTGTACGTGTATTAACGTCTTCGGAAATTGAGGATTTCTGCAGTAATTGCCATAATCGTATTACCGGTATTGACATAACAGTACCCCTAAAAGCAAAAGAAGCTTTATCCCACGCCTCAGACCTTGAAGTGGAAATCTCAAAAGCACGAAGTGCGGTAATTTCTGCCAGGGCGCAGGGTCTTGATGTGGATGAAGCAGAAAACGACCTGGACTCGGCAAGACAGATACTAAGGCATGTTCCATCAGTATGGCACAGGTTTAACCTGACATACTTTGAGACAGAAGTCCAGAAAGGTATTGAACTTGCACAGAAAGCAGAATTCGAAACAAAAGGTGCAGCAGCACCTGAACCTGCCGAATCACCTGGATTTGAAGGGATACTTTTAATCACCGGCATACTGGCGGCGGTTTATTACATGAGAAAATATTAAGGAGCATATTTCGTGAAATATAAATACATGTTTGATTGTTCCTGTGGAAAGACGGTGATTTTATGAATTTTAGAAAAACGGTTCTTTTAATATTCTCAATGCTACTGTTTGCAATATTTATTATTCCTGAAGCATTGGCACAAAATTCATGTCTGGATTGTCATGAAAAGCTCACTGTTTTTAACGAATCTGAAAGACAATTCAATGAAATAAGAATTAAGCATCTTGCAAGGGATGTCAGCTGTTCGGTGGATTGCCATGCAAGTATTTTAGATAAGATTGCAATAAGTAATTACGAACAGTGGACAAAATCCAAGCACGCCCTGTTTGGTGTAACGTGTGAAAAATGTCATGGCGGCGATGCTGGTTCGGATGAGAAAGAGACTGCCCATACAGGGGTTTACAGGTCTTCTGATACAAGAAGCAGGATTTATTACAGGAACGTCCCGGAAACCTGCGGTGAATGCCATACAGATGAACTGGAACACTTCAAGAACTCCGTACATTTCCAGAACCTGCAAGCACTCAAGAATGCTCCAACATGCGATACCTGTCATGTATCACATGAATTCGAGATCCTTGCTGTTGAAGAGTTCCATGCCCTTTGCAGCAACTGTCATAATCCCGATATGAGGATAGCACCTGCTGATGCGCCCGAAAAGGCAATTATAGCACTTGGAAATGCCGAAATACTGAAAAGTGAGATAAGAACCGCCCGGGATGCCATTAAACAGGCGAAGGAAGAAGGACGTGATGTAACAGCTGCACAGGTTGAACTTGATAAAGCCATTACAATTCATGATAATCTTCCGATTATCTGGCACGATTTTAATCTCGCCTTATTTGAGGGCGTAATAACTGATGGGTTAAATGCTGCCCGGAAATCACAGGAAGAAGCTGGATTACAGCCTGTTGAGACCTTACCTTCAACTCCAGGATTTGGCATAATATTATCACTTTTAGGGTTTGGTATGATATATGTATCAATCATATATTACCGCAGAAAGTAAAGGAGTGCAAGTCAAATGATTAAAAAACGATTAAATCTGTTTATAATAGTGTTAACAATATTTCTTTTATTTTCCCAGGTGGCTTCTGCAACCCCGGAATATGCAGTAAAAGAAAGCCGTAACTGCCCGTTCTGTCATGCGAGTGATGGTCCGCCGCAGTTAAACGAACGTGGTGAGTATTATGGTATAAATAACCATTCGCTGGAAGGGTTTGTCCCCTCACCCGCATCGACACCTGAACCTGAACCTGAAAACAAAAATGAGATTGGCGTACATATGAATGTATGGGTTGTAGGCTCCATATCATTTGCCTTTTTATTGCTGATGCTGGTCTTTATTTATGTTATACGCTTGTGAGGTGAAATGATGCATATCGAAAAAATAGAACACGGACCTGAAAAGGTCGGATCATGGTCGCAGGCTGCTTTTGTATTAATAGTTGTCTTAACACTGTTGGCAGTGGCAATTACAATTACGGTTGTGGTTAAACTGGTAACATCAGAACCTGCTGATGCATCAACAAGAGAATTTACAGAAGGTATTGGAATATCCCTTGCAGTTCTCATTTTCATACTTGGTTCAATAATATACCTGTATGTGAAAGGGCTGCTACAAGATGAATATGTTACTACGATAGAGTGATAACATGACTGATAAAATTAGTTTTACTATTACAAGAAGAAGAGTAACTGAAGTACTTATGGGACTGGTTGCTTTATTACTGGCATCAGGTACCGTAACTGTAATTCTCAAGTACCTGTGGCCCCGGGCTTCAGATGAAGGAGAATCAGGCGAAACAATGGTTGCATCTGTTGATGAGGTACCTGTAGGAAGTGCAAAAATGTTTAACTTTAACGGGAAAGCATCTGTGCTTTTGAATACACCGGGGGGTTTCAGGGCATTCGGTGCTGTGTGCACACATCTTGGATGTATTGCTTACTGGAAGCCTGACGAGAATATTATATTCTGCCCCTGCCATATCGGGAAATTCGACCCCAATACGGGAGAAGTGGTAGCGGGACCACCGCCGTCACCATTACCCGGCATTGATATCATGGAAAAAGAAGGTGCGATTTATGCCATTAAATGGAAGGACCCTGATTACGTGAAAACACTTACGATGTATGCAGGAGCGGCATGAGGTGGTATTATGAATTTATCTGATATTATATACAAATGGTTCGATGACAGGTTAAAAATAAGTGAACTCCTGCCGCCCATAGTGAAACACCCGGCTCCTGAGAAAGTAACATCAAATCCGCTTTACTGCCTTGGCGGAACAGCGTTTTTGTGTTTCCTTATTCTTGCCGGTTCCGGGATTTTCCTGGCAATGTATTACAAACCAACTCCTGAAGAAGCTTACGGGAGTGTGGAACATATAATGACGTCAGTTCCCATGGGCAGTCTCATAAGAAGTATACACCACTGGACTGCCAACATTATGATTGCAGCTGTTATGCTCCATATGATTCGCGTATATTTCATGGGTGCTTATAAAAACCCCAGGGAATTGAACTGGGTTATCGGAGTACTGTTATTCCTCGTAGCAACAACTTTCGGTTTCTCAGGGTATTTGCTGCCCTGGGACCAGCTTGCATTCTGGGCAACCAAGATTGGTACGGGCATTGCAGGTTCTATTCCGATAATGGGTCCGTACATATCGCTGATATTACTCGGAGGCTCTGAGATTACGGCAGATACAATGACACGGTTTTATGCTATTCATGTACTGATCTTACCAGCAGTCATGATTGTCCTGCTCGGCGCACATTTTATGATGGTCAGGATACAGGGAATCTCAGGGAGGCTGTAACATGGCTTTAATTGAAAAAGAAGGTGAAGAGAAGATGAATACACAGGAAAAACAGCCTTTAAGGGTACGCGGATTCCCGTTTTTCCCGCATTTCCTGCTAAGGGAAGTTGTTGTAATGTGTATTGTTGCAGGCAGTATCTTAATACTTGCTTCAATGTTCCCTGCTGGTTTGCTTGAACCGGCTGACCCGTTTGTCACACCATCCCCGATTTTCCCTGAATGGTATTACCTGTACGTCTTCGGATTCCTTAAATTCTGGACATTTGATGTCGGACCCTTTCCTGCAAATATAATAGGTGTTACATTACCAATGGTTGTATGGTACGGTCTTTTGATAATTGTGCCGTTCATAGACAGGAACCCGTCAACGGAATTGAAAGACAGGAAGTTTGCTGTCAGTATGGGAGTTTTAGTCCTTCTGGGCATACTTTACTTTACATACTACAGCATTGTAAACCATTAATGAAACTGCCAGAACCGGTATATGTAAAGTTAGATGCACTGACTAAAATCACAGGACTGGTGCTGGCAGCAATCGGTGTGGATAATGCATTCAAGGGCAATTATTTTTTTGCCCTTTCTTTTTTTATTGCAGGCGGTTTGATAAGTATAATACCCATGTTTATTGACGTGGAAAACTGATACACAGGAACTCTTTCAGCTTATTTTCATCTATCTTGTACGTTTTCATCCAGCGCGATGTTAATCTTGCTGCTTGTTTTACTATTTTTTCATGTTATTGCAGAATGGTTTAGTTACCCTTTAATACACTTAAAACATATTCTGGTATCATGACATGCGAGGAGTTCATCGGTAAATTTGACCATTACAAAGCTGTCCGCAAACAGAAAAAACTTTTCGGGACGTTCGGGTTCAGGGGTATTGTCAATGAAGGAATCGGTGCTGATAAAGTAAGGCAGGTCGGGGCTGCCCTGGCTCTGTATCTCAGCAAGGGGAAAACCGTTGCAATAGGCAAGGACCCGCGTGTTTCTTCAGATATGCTGGAAGATGCATTAATTGGTGGAATTGTAGATTATGGATGTAATGCCCTGACACTCGGTATTATCACTCCAAACGGTTTGTCCCTTGAGGTCGGCAAACAGGCAGATGCTGGTGTTATGATAACTGCAAGCCATAACCCGCCTGAGTATAACGGCATAAAATGCCTGGGTAAAAGCGGCAGGGGTTTTTCCCCGGACGAGGACATTGCGCTTGAGAAGATATATTTTAGCGGCATGAAAAAGCCGGCAGATAAAGGAAAACGCCTGGTTGATAGCGGTGCTGCTGGCAGGTACCGTGATTATATCGTAAGCTATGCACAACGTTTTTCACAAAAACCGATGAAAATTGTGGTTGACGGCGGTGCGGGTTCTGCATCCATGGTAACGCCTGAAACACTGGAGCGCCTCGGACATGACATTGTGAGGTTTAACTGCAAGTATGACGGATTATTTACTGTCAGGAATCCTGAACCCACAGACGCCAACCTTGTAAAGCTGAAAGAACTTGTTGTGGAGGAAGGCGCTGCTTTTGGCGTGGCGCATGACGGCGACGGTGACAGGACAGCGTTTGTGGATGAAAAAGGCGGTTTTATACAGGGGGATGTTTCTGCTGCTATTATTGCAGACCATGTCCTTCGTGAGAACAAAGATAAGAAAAAGATTATCGCCGTGACAATTGCATATTCAAACCTCATTGAGGACGTTGCGAAAAACCTTGGTGCAGAGGTGATTTATACGCCTGTGGGTGAGCCGTATCTTGCGCAGGCAAAACTGTACTGCGGCGCGCAGGTCGGGCTTGAGGAGCACGGCTCGGTACTGCTTGGATGGAGCAGGGAAGGCGCAATGCTTGCAGGGGTGATGGCAGGGATACTTTCAAAGGAAGGAAAGACAATGTCTGAACTTGTGAGTTCGTACCCTAAATATTACCAGATTAAAGATGCAAAGACGCTTCCTGCTGGCACGGACATAAATGCGCTGATGGAAAGGCTGGAGCATGAGATACCGCAGGATTATAAAAGGTTAACGGACATTGACGGCGTGCGTGTTAATTACCCGACCGGGTGGTTCCTTGTGAGAGCCAGCGGTACTGAGCCCAAACTCAGGGTGTTTTCAGAAGGGGTGACAGAGGAGAAAGCCAGGAAGTTTAACAGGGTCGCAATGGAGGGGCTGGAAAGGGCTATTTATGCGTGAAGAAATCCAATAGGC
>JACUTP010000113.1 GCA_014859785.1 Candidatus Methanoperedentaceae archaeon
AAGTGTTAAAACTCGCCTTCATCTTCAAAACCTGTAAAATCAACAGGTGTGTTATTGTACATAACTTCAGCAAATTCTAAGAACAGGCGTGAGCAATGCATATCAATCATGCCAATTTCTTCTGCACCTCTATTTATTTCTTCTGAAACATTATACGCCACACATGCAGGCGTGCAATCCCTGTCCATGTAACAACATTTTTTAATTTCCATAAAGATGCAAAAAGCCACTAATTTATTTAAAACATGCTATTTTCATCCTGCCTCACGCCCGAATCATCGTTAGAAGCATCTTAAATTCCTGTTCTGCCCTGACAGAATGCGGCACACTGGAAGGCATTATAACCATCTGACCCTCTTTCAGGTTATGCTCCACCCCGCCGATTACGAAAACACCTTCGCCTTCAATCACCTGCACTACTGCATCATACGGCGCAGAATGCTCGCTCAACCCCTGTCCCGCATCAAAAGCGAACAGGGTTATCGTACCAACCGGTTTATCAACAAGCGTCCTGCTTACAACCGCACCTTCATTATAATGGATTATTTCCTTTAAAGTAATAACATCAGCCATAAAACCACCTCTTTAATAAATTACCCAAGCCCGCCGACATCAGGAAAACCCTGTCTCTGCCCGGTTCCTGCCTCGCGCTGGAGTTTCTCGTTGCCTGATAACAGTTTTATCACGTTCCGGGCGTGTTCCCTTGTCCTCTGCTCCATCAGCCATGCAAGCTCTTTCTCGTCCTTACCCTCATCTTCATGCACGAACACCTCGATGATATGAGTGTTTGTTATAAGCTGCACCTGTATTATGCCCTGTGAGGCTTCATGGGCGCATAGCTTATCGATTTCCTGGCTTCCGGGCATACCGAGCGCCATTACGATATCGCATCCTGACTCCTCAATCAGCTTCTTGCACGCAACTGGCAGGTCTTTCACTCCCGGAACTGTGTAGCGCTCAATCTTTACAGATGCGCCTTTTTTTAACTCATCTGTTGCAACTTTCCCCATATTGATCCGGGAAAACGTGGTATCTGCTATTCCGACTTTTGGCATGGTCAATGATTAAATGTGTTTTGAAGATATATTAAGTTGATTCTTTAACGCTCCCCTGCTACCATCCACGTTCAAGCCGTATAGCTCCGGGCTTGCATGAAACCACACAGGTCGTACACCCGATGCAGAAACTCCTGTCCACAACTTCAGCCACCTTCCGCCCGTCCTTTTCCACAATCCTGTAAATCCTGGGACCCTTCGGGCAGACCCGCACACATACACCACATCCCGTACATTTACCGGCATCAACTATAATATCAATCATAATTCTAATACTCTAAACTTATATAAACAAACAAACTTAATAAAAGCACATGTCGGGAAATACCTTTGGTACACTGTTTCGCATAACAACATGGGGTGAGAGCCACGGAGCCGCACTTGGCGTAACCATTGACGGCTGCCCGGCAGGACTTTTACTTTCAGAACAAGATATTCAAAAAGAACTGGACAGGAGAAAACCGGGACAGAGCGACGTGACCACGCAGCGGAAAGAAGAAGACCTTGCTGAAATTCTCTCAGGCGTATTTTCAGGGAAAACCACAGGCGCTCCCATCTCGATAATTGTCAGGAACAAAGACGTTGATTCAAGCAGGTACGAAGAGCTTCGAAATACCCCGCGTCCGGGACATGCAGACCTCACATACGAGCAGAAATATGGCATCCGTGATCACAGGGGAGGGGGCAGGTCATCAGCGCGCGAAACCACAGGGCGCGTGGCAGGCGGCGCTGTTGCAAAAAAGATTCTTTCACAGCACGGCATTGAAATACTGTGCCATGTTGTTGAACTCGGCGGCATCCGGGCAAAAAAGGTTAGCATTCCTGAAATCCGTGAGAATACAGAAAATAACCCGGTGCGGTGCGCCGACCCTGACGCTGCCGTTGAAATGGCTGCCATGATACACGCGGCAATCAGTGAGAAAGACAGTGTTGGCGGGATAGTTGAAGTGATAGCACTCGGCGTTCCTGCCGGAGTTGGCGAGCCTGTGTTTGACAAGCTGGATGCAGCGCTTGCAGGCGCTTTAATGAGCATCGGAGCCGTGAAAGGTGTTGAAATCGGGCTTGGATTCAGGTGCGCGTGCATGAAAGGAAGCCAGTTCAACGACCCGATTTCAATACGTGACGGTAAAATAATCACATTATCCAATAATGCAGGCGGGATTCTCGGCGGTATCAGCAACGGCGAGCCAGTAGTTTGCAGGATAGCGGTCAAACCCACGCCTTCCATATCAAAAGAACAGCATACTGTTGACATAAAGGAAATGAAAAATACGACAATAAGTATCAAAGGACGCCATGACCCCTCAATTCCCCCGAGAATTGTCCCTGTTGCAGAAGCCATGATGGCGCTTGTCCTTGTTGACCAGATGATGAGAGGGGGATTAATTAACCCAATAATCTCGGCTGACAATCCTGAAGCCGGGCCGGAGAAACGTAGATTATGAAATTCAATCCTGATGAAATTAAAGAAGCCACTAAAAAGGATTTTGATGCGGCATGGAACGAGGGGAAAAAATACCTTGCAAGCAAAGAAATAAACGAGCAGTATCCGCGATACTCATTAAATTACGGCAAACCGCACCCTGTTTTTGATACCATCCAGCGCCTCAGGGAAGCGTACATGAGGCTTGGTTTTGAAGAATTCATGAACCCGGTTATTGTCGAGGACAGGGACGTGCACAAACAGTTCGGGTACGAGGCTCTGGCTGTCCTTGACCGCTGTTTCTACCTTGCAGGTCTTCCAAGACCGAATGTTGGAATTTCGGATGAGAGGATAGAGCAGATAAAAAGTATCCTCGAAGGTATTGATGACGCCGGAATCGAGAAAATCAGGCTGATTTTACATTCCTACAAAAAAGGGGAAATCGAAGGTGATGACCTTGTACCCGATATGGCATCAAAACTCAATGTCCCTGATTCGAAAGTGGCTGTCATGATTGACCGCGTATTCCCGGAATTCAAGTCCATTAAACCCGAAGCATCAGGTAAAACACTGAGAAGCCACATGACTTCGGGATGGTTCATAAGCCTCGGGGAACTTGAAGAGTACCGTAAAACCCCGCTTCGGCTTTTTTCTGTTGACAGGGTTTTCAGGCGCGAGCAGGCAGAGGATGCAACGCGTCTTATGGCTTATTATTCAGCGTCTTGTGTCATTATGGATGAGAACGTGTCAGTGGAAGACGGGAAAGCCGTAGCGGCGGGGCTTATCAGCCAGTTCGGGTTTTCCAATTTCAAGTTCATGCCAGATGAGAAAAGGAGCAAGTATTATGTCCCTGATACCCAGATTGAGGTGTTTGCGTATCATCCGAAACTTGTTGGCTCGAATACTAAATACAGCGACGGGTGGGTTGAGGTTGCGACATTTGGCATCTATTCACCGTCTGCCCTTTCGCAGTATGGCATATCATGCCCTGTTATGAACCTCGGAATGGGAGTTGAACGCCTTGCCATGATACTGCATGATTCCACAGACGTGCGCGCGCTTACGTATCCGCAGTTCCAGTACAGGACAGGCTGGGTGATGCCTGACAGCGAAATTGCAAGAATGGTTTATGTAGACGACGTGCCGTCTACTGATGTCGGAAGGGAAATCCAGGACGCTATTGTAAGAACATGCGAGGAGCACGGGAATACGGAAAGCCCGTGTGGGTTTACTGCGTGGGAAGGAGAGTTATATGGTAAGAACATCATCGTAAAAGTGGTTGAACCTGAGGAAAATACGAAGCTCTGCGGACCTGCGACAATGAACGAACTCGTTGTTTTCAATGGCGAGCTCCTGGGATTGCCGAGAATGAAAAAATGGGATAAGGTATTTGATAACGGCACAGGTGCAGGATTCAGGTTTATTGATGCGTTTGCTGCGCGGTGTGCAAAAGAGATCGAGAGAGCCGCACAGGAAGGCAGGGGTTCTGAAACCCGTGCAAGGATTATCAAGGTGCCGTCTGAGATAAATATCAGGATTGACCCGATTGCCCAGCGCTACATAACAGGGAACAATAAAAAGATAGATACGAGAGGTCCTGTCTTTACAACTGTGAAAATGGAAATAGTGAATTAATAACTGTAAACCATGGAACTGAGAGCAGAGCCCTATACCCTCAGGATGCGACCGGATATACAGGAGTCAGAACAGCCGCTGCGGAGTCACCTGAATATTAACTGGTGCAGTGGCGTGCTGTTTAATGTCCTGGCATTCAAGAACATGGCAAATAACGTGGAGTATGACGCAGTTATCTGGAACTATGAAGGAATCCTGTTTATCGAATACAAGAACTCACTTTCGATGTATAAGAGCATGAAGGGAAAAACAGCACAGCAGAAAAAAGGGTACGCAAAAAATGTTGCAAGGGCATTTGGTTTCAGCCACTACAAATTCATAATAGTGGTAAACGGTCTTGAAGAAAGAGCGGAAAAAGGCACATCAGAGGTAATACCGCTTGAAGAAATGAGTGATTTTGTTCCGGCATTCGAGTCAGCGATTGAGGAACTGGATTATGTTAATAAGCTCCTTGGCAAATACAACCGTGAGGATAATCCAATCGAGCCCGAGAGGGAACTTATAATAAAGGAACTCGCAGTATTGAAGGATAAAATCGAGCAGGTGAACAGGTAACATGGAACACACAGGACGCGCTTATGCATGCGGTGCAGGAACAATAATTAATGCAATATCAACATGGAAAGGTGCGGCTTTCGGCATTGACCTGCGAACAGAAGCCGAAGTTACGC
Source organism: Candidatus Methanoperedentaceae archaeon (assembly GCA_014859785.1). Classification (GTDB taxonomy): domain Archaea; phylum Halobacteriota; class Methanosarcinia; order Methanosarcinales; family Methanoperedenaceae; genus Methanoperedens_A. The sequence continues at coordinate 4,785 of JACUTP010000113.1, forward strand.
TTACTGATGACAGGAAAATCACGGGGCATATTGACGGCGGCGGCGATACCAAACTCATTGAGCGGTGCGTTGAGCTTACACTGTCCCGTTTTGGCATAAAGCAGGGCGCGCGCGTATCCACAAAAAGCCAGGTGCCTTCTGCAAGCGGTCTTAAAAGTTCAAGCGCTGCTGCAAATGCAACTGTGCTTGCAGCACTTGATGCTCTCGGTGAGACAATGGAAACGCTTGATGCTGTGAAACTTGGCGTGCAGGCAGCACTTGATGCCGGGGTGACAATTACGGGTGCATTTGACGATGCCTGCGCTTCCATGCTTGGCGGATTCGTTGTTACTGATAATAAGGAAAAACAGCTTATCAGCAGGAGTGAGCGGGATTCTGAAGTCCTGATTCTTGCACCTTTTGAGAAAGCATTGAGTTCCCAGACTAATGTTGCACACTCAAGACTGGTTGCGCCGTGGGTGGAAATGGCATTTGGGGAAGCGCTGGTCGGGAATTATGAAAAAGCCATGACCCTTAATGGTTTCCTGTACTGCGCAGCGCTTGGCTTTAGCACAAAACCCATGATGGCAGCGCTTGAACTCGGGATTGGAGGTGTCAGCCTTTCAGGAACAGGACCTGCATATACGGCTCTTGGAAGCCCTGAGCTCCTGGACAGGCTCGAACCTGTGTGGCAGGGCATGGGCGGAAAAGTGATAAGGACTAAAGTAAATAATACTGGTGGAAAAACATGCCGTTAAAAGAGTTAAGAGCAAAAATCGAGAAGCTCGATATTGAACTTATTGACCTTATTAAAATAAGGACAGAACTTGCAAAGGATGTGCTTGATGCAAAGAAGGAAGAAGGCAGGGCAATTAATGATGTCAACCAGAACAGGGTTGTGCTTGACAGGGTGGCAAATGCCTCAATTGAGCGCGGGCTTGACGGTGAACAGGTCAGGAGGATATTCGAGATTCTTATCAGGATGAATATCGAACGGCAGCATGAACTGAGCGGTGAGGGAAATTTGCCGTGAAATACTATTGAAAGACAAATATTAGCCCATAATTATTATAAATATCATAGCAAATAGGCAAAAAACGCGGTATACAAGGCTCTGTACAACGTACGGGGTATAGTGACTGAAGATGTTCGACCAGAAGGATGTATATGCGAACTCTGTTCGGATATATCGCTAAATCGTGTGGGGATATACGAACCAAGTTCGGATATACGATGTTAG
>JACUTP010000114.1 GCA_014859785.1 Candidatus Methanoperedentaceae archaeon
ATAACAGATTCCCTGTGCACTTTCTGCGGCTGTCTATGCGACGATATAACAATTGTAGTGGAGGATAACAGGATAATCGAAGCAAAACATGCATGCATCCTGGGCTCAGCAAAAATATTGGGGCAGTGCAGACTCGGGGCGAAAAATATAGGGACACACCGCACGATAAAAGAACCTCTGATGCGGTCTGGCAAGAATGAAGATTTCAGGAAAGTATCTTATGACGAGGCTATCGATGAAGCTGCAAGGATACTTGCCTTATCAAAGAGACCTCTTCTTTATGGCTGGGCTTCAGCGTCATGTGAAGTGCATGAAAAAGGAATCCTTCTGGCAGAAGAACTGGGCGCGATAATAGACAATACTTCATCTGTATGCCACCACCGGACTTGCAATTCATGAGAAAGGCATGCCGAGCGCCACACTCGGACAGGTAAAAAACCGCTCTGACGTTATTGTGTTCTGGGGATGCAACCCTGTCCAGGCACATCCGAGGCACATGAGCCGTTATTCAACTTTTGCCAGGGGATTTTTCACCGGGAAAGGGAGAAAAGGACGCAGGATAATATCTGTGGATGTCCGGAAAACCCATACGGCTGGTGTGGCTGATGAATATGTAGAAATGCAGCAGGGAAGTGATTACTTAGTGATTTCGGCGCTCAGGGCGATACTTTCGGGTCATGCTGATGTTGTACCTGATAAAGTGGGCAATGTTGCTAAGGAACAACTTATAATAATTATTGATATATTAAAATCAGCGAAGTTTGGCGTGATATTCTTTGGAATGGGACTCACCCAGAGTCAATCAAGGTATAAGAATATCGACAATGCGATATCGTTTGTCACAGAATTGAATTCATTTACGAAATTTGTGATAATGCCTATGCGGGGTCACTATAATGTGGCTGGTTTCAACCAGGTATGCACCTGGGAAACCGGATTTCCCACTGCTGTTGATTTCTCGCGCGGTGCACCTTATTATAATCCGGGCGAGACGGCTGCCAATGATGTACTTTACCGGAAAGAAGTGGATGCCGCTATGATTATAGCAGCAGATGCAGCTGCGCATTTCCCTGCAAATTCGGTACGCCAGCTTGCAAGAATCCCGCTCATCCAGATAGACCCTCACTGGAATGCAACAACTGAGATAGCAAATATAGTCATACCTACGGCAATGTGCGGTATTGAGGTAGAGGGTACGGCTTACAGGATGGATGGGGTCTCCCTCAGGCTCAGGAAAATGATCGAACCAGAACATCCGGGTGATGAGGAAGTTCTCGACAAAATAATCAGACGTGTAAAAGATATAAATAGAGACTAAAAAAACTTTAACGTCCTTTCTGCTCCGTAAACAACTGTTCGACCCGTTCTATGGAATCGCTATCTTGCGCTGACTTATCAAGTCTCACATTTACAAGTCTGGGAAACCGCAAGGCATACCCTGATTCATAATTCTGGCTTTTCTGGATTTCCTCAAAAGCTACCTCAAACACAATCTTCGGCTCAAAATCGAGGTTCTTTCCCCTTTCTGAAATCACAAGGTCACTGAAAATACCTGTCAGGTCCGCAAGCTGCTCATCAGTAATCCCGGTTGCAACCCGTCCTATCGCAAGAAACCGGTCAGAACCCGGGTCACGGCACGCAAGGAGGTAAGAACCTATATAATTTGCCCGCCTGCCCTCTCCCCATTCCCCTCCTATTACTACAAGGTCAAGGGTTTCCATTACAGGTTTAATTTTAAGCCAGTTCTTGCCCCGTTTACCAGGCATGTATAGCGATTGCGGATTTTTCAGCATAACTCCTTCATGCCCTGCCCCGAGTGCTTTCTGGTATATATCTTCTATTTCCGGAATATCACCTGTCACGGTCTGTATTGCAAGAATTTCACTGTCACAGACTTTATCAAGCTTTTTCCGCCGTTCTGTTAAAGACCTGTCAATAAGGCTTTCACCATCAAGGTAAAGTATATCAAAAAGGTAAATATGAAGAGGTATCTCCTTTGCAGTAGCTGAAACATCATGCTTGCGCCTGAAACGCCTGAGTATTTCCTGGAATGCCAGAGGTCTTTTATCTTTTCCTAAAGCCACGGCTTCCCCATCCAGAATAGCGTTTTCCGCATGTACATGTGTTTTTATGAATTTCACGACATCCGGAAGCGAAGCTGTCACGTCCTCCAGCCGCCGGGAATAGACGGTCACCTTATCGCCTTTTTTATGTATCTGGACACGTGCACCATCGAATTTCCATTCCACAGCCGCAGAACCCATCTCACATATTGCCTCGTTTATTCCTGTTGTAATCTGGGCAAGCATCATCTTAAGCGGTCTTCCAACCTCGACACCAAGTTTGAGTAGTCCCTGCTCACCTTCTTTCTTTGCGGTGCGTGCAACTTCCCCGAAATCATTAGTAAGCATAAACCCGCGCTCAACAAGTCCCACAGGAACTCCAAAAGCCTCTGAAATAGCATTACGTACAATACCTTCCCCTACCCCGATACGCATTTCCTCTATGGAAAGGCGCGCAATGTAAACTGATTCACAGGGTTTTGCAACCCCGAAAAGGTACTGTAAATTCTTAATTTTCGAATCCTGTGACCTTTTACCTGTGAGGCTGGCAATCTTCTTAAACCGTGAATACACATCACCGACCGAAAGTTGCCCTTCTGAGAAAAAATTCAGGTGCGTTTTCCCGGATAACATTGCTTTTTCAGCGGCAAGCCCCACATCCCCCGTTTCTTTCACAAAACCCTGTATCTGCGAAACAGGACGCGATGAAGCCCTGGATATGGCAGTATACAACAGGCTCGGGCCTATACCGAGTTCCATGGCGCTCCATACAGGAAAAACATTGCCCATAATAAATCTTGTAACAATTTCCAGTTCTTCATCATCCACTTTTATCAAAAAACCAGCAATTACAGTGGTCATTTCAAGTGAACTTGATATTCCCTCAACTTTGTTGCAGACCTCTGTAAACTCTTCAAAAGACGTCATGTAGAATTAAAAAACAGCCCGGATTTAATTTGATGCCCATTATACCCTACAGTGTAATAAAAAAATAAAAGGGTATCGAAACCCTTTTATATCGTAATTAGTTTCTTCCGAGCGCCGCCATGTGTATTATACCGATGTCAGTACCATGACAGTTTGTACAGTACTTCCCTCTTGAGAGATGCACTTCAATAAGGTTACCCTGACTGGGATTAAGTGAATTAGGCGGTGCAGCATGACAGTTCTCACAGACACTGTATGTTCCAGGACCTTCTCCTGCCATCACTGTTGGAATTGTTGGCGGGAAACCATGGCATGTGTCACAGTTCAGATTAATTGTATCCGGTCCGATATGGATATTATGAACCTGGCTGCCGTGACAGTTTATACAGAGTCTTCCACCATCAACGTGCTGGTTAATTTCCTCTGGTTCTAAATGGCATAATTCACACTTTATGGTTTCAGCCCTTTGCTCTGGAGCGGCTACCGGACCTGTTGTTTCCGGTGCAGGAGTTGTCGCCCTTTCTGTAACACCTGGTGCTTCAGGTGTTCCCGTTGCTTCTTCTCCGGAAGTCCCAAAAGTTAAATCACCACCCGATATTAAGTAATAACTGCCTGCTGCTACAATAATTAATGCTACTAGAATCGCAATATAAATCGGTACCTTCGATTCATTATCATTCATTAAATCACCATGCTAAATAGTGGTGTATATCTTTTTAAGTGTTTTGGTTTTTGTTTTTGTAAAATTTGGATTAGAGCAAATCCGAAAAGTCCTGCTCTTTTGAAGGTTATCCATGCGCATGCAAAATGTAACATTGCAGCATAATTTTCAAGTTTTTTCTCCCATCGGATGAGTAATCTTCGAAAACGATTTATCCATGAGTGAGTCCTTTCCACAACCCATCTTCTTGCGGGGAAATGTATTGAGGCGGTGGAAGCGATTTACATCACAATCCATATCCCTGCTACTGTCGCAAATGTACCGAGCAATAGCGCTGGCTGTAATTTCTCTTTCAGCGTAACAAGTGCCAGCATGCTTGAAAGGAAGGGCGTGATGGAAGCAAGACTGGTGGCTTTTGCTGCGCCAATATGGGTCATGCTCACAAAGAAAAAGTAGCTCCCGAATCCCATTCCCATAATCCCGCCAAGTCCGAGCAATATGTAATCCATTTTCCTGAATTTAAAAATTGTTTTTGCGCCATTATTCATGGAATAAACCGCATACAGTAGGATAAGCGGTATTGGCATGCTGATTACCACCGACTGGAGTGGGTCAACCTCATTCAATCCGGTTTTTGTCGCAACAATGGAAAAGGAATACAAAAACGCCGCAAGAACAGCCATTGAAACCCCGAACCTGATATTCCGTTCGTTTACGGTTCCTTTTCCTTTACTTAATATCCAGATGCCTGTGACAATAAGCACTGTTCCCACAATTACTTCTGTGTGGATTTCTTCACCGAGCAATAAGGCACTCAACAGTATCGTGAGCAAAGGGAATGTAAAAAGAATCGGGATAAAACGCGATACTGAAATGGTTTCCAGACCTTTCATGTACGCAGCACCGCCAAGAATGAGCCTGAGTACACCCCCGATGTTGAGGAAGGCAAACGCAACAAGAGTGAAATTAAAATGCGGGCCGCGTATAATAATGTAAACTATAAAGATAAAAAGCAATGCAAAGAACGTGCGGATTAACACCGCAGGTATTGCGCCAGCACCGAGTCCTTTCTTGTAGAATATGGCTGCCAGCGACCAGAATACAGCAGCAGCCAGTGCATAGAGTTCTCCTATCACATACAGTTATGTGGTTAAGGAGGTATTATTAATTATCGTCAGAATGAGCATCATTCAAATCAAGTAAACTTGATTTGAATTCAATTTTATTGATTAAACATGTTTAAATATAATTGCCACATTGCGAAAGCACGGTAATACTTATGAGCCTGGTTAATGAAGCAAAAAAGGGTAACATCACAGAAGAGATGAAGCGGGTTGCAAAGGATGAGGGCGTGGAACCCGAATTCGTCCGGCGCGGGGTGGAAAGCGGGAGAATAGTAATTCCAGTAAGCCCGTACAGGAAAACAAGGGCTGTGGGTATAGGAAAAGGGCTTCGTACAAAAGTTAACGCATCTATTGGTACATCATCCGACATTGTGGATATTGACGTGGAAATCGAGAAAGCCAGGGTGGCTGAAGCGACTGGCGCAGATACCCTGATGGAGCTTTCAACAGGCGGGGATTTTTACGATATAAGGAAAAGGGTAATTGCCGCCACATCGCTTTCTGTTGGCAGCGTGCCGCTTTACCAGGCTTTTATTGAGGCGATGCGCAGGCACGGCGCTGTTGTGGATATGGAAGAGGATGAACTGTTTAAGATTACAGCAGAGCAGGCAAAGCTGGGTACAAACTTCATGGCGATACATACTGGAATCAACCAGGTAACGGTTGAGCGCCTGAAGGCTCAGGGGCGGTTTGGCGGGCTTTGCTCGCGGGGCGGCGCTTTCATGACTGCATGGATGATGCATAACGGGAAAGAGAACCCGCTGTACAGCGAGTTTGATTATTTGCTTGAGATAATGAAGGAGCATGAGGTAACACTTAGCATGGGTAACGGGATGCGTGCCGGGGCTGTGCATGATTCCACAGACCGCGCGCAAATACAGGAACTGATTATAAATGCTGAGCTTTCCGACAGGGCGCATGCAGCAGGGGTTCAGACGATTGTGGAAGGACCGGGTCATATCCCGATTGATGAAATCGAGACGAATGTTATACTTATGAAGCGGATGAGCGGTGAGAAGCCGTTTTACATGCTTGGTCCGCTTGTTACTGACATAGCGCCGGGTTACGACCATATTGTTGCTGCGATTGGAGCCTCCCTGTCCAGTGCATACGGGGCTGATTTTATCTGTTACGTGACGCCTGCTGAACACCTGGCGCTTCCGAATGTTGAGGATGTGCGGCAGGGCGTTATTACCTCAAGGATTGCGGCGCATATCGG
>JACUTP010000115.1 GCA_014859785.1 Candidatus Methanoperedentaceae archaeon
GAACCCGGTAAAAAGCCTGTAGATTCTACGGCTGCCTGTTCACAATTATTCTTGAGGTATAGGAAACTGACCATGAATCAAATGATTCATAACCTATACCTTCACGGGCACCGAGCCTGGTGTTCAAAAAAATTATCGTGATGGGTGAATAAAATGAGTAGAATCAGTCCCGGGGTTGAAGAAGTCCAGTTATTCTCTTTGCCTGTGCATCCTCCTGATGCCTCGCAAATTTCATTCCATGCGTCCGTGGCTTTTCAATTCAACTTAATACCCGTAACACTTGAGATATTATTCTCCTGCATGGCAACACCTATTGTCTTCTTTGCAGCCTCAATCATGGGTTTCCTCAGGGACACCACGATAAACTGTGCATACTCTGCCGATTTCCTGATACGGTTTGCCACCTTTTCAGCATTCACGCCGTCAAGGAACATATCAATCTCATCAAAAGCATAAAACGGCGCAGGTCTGTACTCCTGTATTGCGAAAAGAAGCGACAATGCGGTCAGGCTTTTCTCACCCCCTGACATTGCTTCAAGACGCTGCAAAGTTTTCTCGGACGGCTGGGCTTTTATCGTCATCCCGCCAGAGAACGGCTCATCAGGCTTTTCAAGGAACAGAGAGCCTGTACCGTCGGATAATTCGGCAAACACCTTTTTAAAATGTTCATTCACTCCGTTAAATGTGTTCATGAAGGTCTCTTTCTTAAGTTCCTCGCATTTACTTATCCGAAGCATTATCTCTTCACGCTCACGGAAGAGTGTATCCCGCCGTGATTTCAGGTCACCCTTGCGGTTCTCTACTTCCAAGTACTCATCAATCGCCCGCATGTTTACAGGTTCAAGCTTCTCCATTGCCTTGATGAGGGCACCAATCCTTGACGCTATGGACTCAGAAGATGGGATTTCTTCATCACGGTTCAAGCCAAGCCCGGCAATCTCGTTATCCAGGTTAATCACCTGCTCGGTAAGTGCATCCTTTGTCGAATTAAGGGCAAGGAGGTTACGCTCGACATCTGTTACAAGTCTCCTGACATCGTCAAGTTTTTGCTTTAGCGAGTTGTGTTCATCCTGCACCTTTGCCCGTTCATCCTGGAGTTCAAGAAGTTCACCGCTAATTTCCTTTTCCCTCTCGTTCTTAACCGCAAGGTCATACTGCAGTTTCTTGATAAGCTCCTGCATTTCATTTATATTATCACGGTGATTGCTTCTCTTACCATCAATTCCCGAAATACGCTCTTTTGTCTCTTCTATTTTTGCCTGTGCGTATTTCATATCAAGTGATATGGCGTTAATACCGGATTCTATGTCACGCAAACGCCCTTCAAGCCTGTCGATCTCTTCCTCGATTCCCTGTGCTTTACCTGTTAGTTCAGGAACCTTTGAGTCTTTCAACAGCAGCTCAAGACCGGTTATCTCACCTGAAAGCACTGTAATTTCCGCATCTTTTTGGCGTTTCTGCTCCTCAATGTCATCCATCTGCGCCTTAATCCCGGCACGTTCCCTTTCGATTTCCCCGATTTCCCTTTTCTTTGATTCAATGACTTCAACAAGCCGCGTACCCCTGCTTTTAATCTCATCAAGCTGCATCTTCAATCTTGTGAACTCGTTATCAAGGTTCCTGTATTCGGGTCTTGTTTTCTCAAGCTGCTCCTCGAATTTCCCGAACTTTGCAACAGCAGTCTTTCGCCTTCCTTCGAATTCTGAAATATCCTCGGCAATCTTCTTGAGGTTATTTTCTTCCCCGCTTGCAAATGAGAGTTTTGACTTTATGGAGCCCCCTGTCATTGCACCGCCCTTTTCGATCAACTCCCCTTCGAGTGTCACAAGCCGCTTTGTTCCCATGAGTTTGCGCGCAGAAGCAAGGTCTTCCATTACAACGGTATCCCTGAAAATATACCAGAATGCGTTATCAAATTTATTATCGCAGCCAATAAGGTTAATTGCATAATCGATAACTCCCCCTGCCCCGATTGTTAGAAGCTGCCGTTTATTTTCTAACTTGTTAAGTGGCAGGAACGTCACCCTGCCAAGCCGCCGCTCTTTCAGGTAATTAATAGCACGGGCTGCATCCTCGTCAGTATCCACAACAACGGACTGCATTCTCCCGCCTGCTGATATTTCAAGGGCTGTGGCATACTTCTTATCCACTTTCCCGAGTTCCGCAATTGTACCGTATATACCTGGCAATTCCCGGTTTCCCCTGGCGCGAAGAACAGCTTCCACAGGACCGCTGAAGCTCATCTCGGCAGCAGCTTTTATCATCGCCTCTGACCGTGAATACTCTTTCTGCAAATCCCGGAGCGTATCATCAAGGTCATTGATTACGGTTTTAATCGCCACCCTGTTTTTCTCAAGGTCAATAATATCCCTGTTTAACTCCTTTTTCCTGGAGTTTATTTCTTCAATTTCTTGTTTTACGTTTTCGGTATCAAAATCAGAAGATGCGATTTTTGACTTTGCTTCTTCAATCTCAAGTTCCCTGTCCCTTGCTTCTGAGGACTTTCGCCTTATGGCATCAAGAAGCCTGTCTTCCTCACGCATAAGCTCGTTCTTCTCACTTTTCAGGGTTTCATGCGTCTCTTTTGCCGCAGAAAGCTTATCCCTCGTTTGCGCAAACTCAGCATCAATATCTGCAATCTTGCTCTTTAAAACCAGAAGCTGTGTATTCTTATCTTCAATTTCCGCAGCAATTGTGTCTTTTCTCAGGTTTTCATCTTTCAGTCTGTCATTTAATCCGGATAACCTGCGCTGTGTATCATCAATTTCCAGGAATGCTTTCCTTTTCTGTGACTCAACATCATTAACCTCATTTTCCAAAAGCTCGATTTTGCTCGCAGATCTTGAAATCTCACCTTTTATGGATTCAATATCTTTCCTGAGTGTAATCTGCTCGTTCTCCCCTTTCCGGATAATAAGCGAGTTAAGATCAGAAATTTTATCTTCAAAACCCCGGATTTCCTGCTGCCGTTCTTCCACATGTTTCGTAAGCTCTTCCTTTCTGGTTTCCTGGTCTTTTATTTCGCCTGAAATTTTATCCAGTTCCTTTTTGGAATCGTTGAGTTTTGCAAGAAGTACGTACCCTTCATATTTGCGTTTTTCATCCCTGAGTGACTGGTATTTTAAAGCCTGGTCGCGCTCCTGCCTGAGTTTCATGAGCTGGTCATCCACTTCCGCCAGTATGATGTCAACCCGCTCAATTCGTTCCCTGACAATCTCAAGTTCATTCAGTGCCTGCTCTTTCTTGTCATCGAACTCGGAAACGCCCGCAATCTCATCTATAATCTTCCGCCGTTCTGTAACGGTCATTTCGATAATGCGGGTAACATCCCCCTGCATTACCACGTTATATCCTTCAGGCGTAATCCTGGCTTTTGAAAGGTAGTTATGGATATCAGAGAGGCTCACGGGTTTTTCGTTAAAATAATAATAGCTGTAATACCCGGACTGTGTCTGTCTTACTTTCCTTGTGATGGTTATTTCATCTGAGTCAACAGGCATCTCCCTGTCAGAGTTATCAAAACATATTGTTACCTGCGCGAAATTCCTGGAACCCTTATCTGCATTGAATATGAGGTCTGTGAGCTTTTCAGCCCTCATTGTGCGTGAATTCGAGAGACCGAGCGCGAAGAGGATACCATCTATTATATTGGATTTACCACTTCCGTTCGGGCCGGAAATGGTGGTGAACTCGTCATAAAAAGGTATTTTTACTTTTTTCCCGAATGATTTGAAATTTTGAAGTTCTATCTCCTTTATGTGCAATGTTTACCTCTTTTTCAAGGTCTCGGTTATTTCAACTCCTTCGGTTACGTTCTCTGTCTTGTTAATTTCAGGTTCATTTGCACCCGCCGTCTCCCCTGTCTCGTTATCAGGTTCTATGACGGTCTCATCAACTTCAATTAATGTTTGTTTCTTTGCCTTTTTGGGTTCATAATTATCCGCAATAATATACTCGCCTTTTTTCCCTGGCTTGTCCTGCTCTTTCACTTCCGTCTTTGAAGGTTCCGGAGCTTTCCCTTCCCTGGCTTCGGGCTTTTTATCCTTTTTTAAACCGGTAATTTCCTGTACGATTGATTTCTGGTCAAGAAGCTCTTTCATCACGCCATCATATGAACTGTTAAGTTCCACGAGCCTGCGCTCAAGACGGTTCATCCGGGTTTCGGTTTTCTGGATGGTATCCTCACCTGCCTTGAACTTCCCAAGTAATGAATCGCGCATGGATTTGTTCATCTCCGTAATCTCAGCCACTTTTTCACTGAATTTCATCCTCACATCTTCAAGAGTTGCCTCACGAAGCTTGATTTTATCTACAAACCTTTTTTCAATTTCTGCAAGAACAGACTCCTTCAGGGAATCCTGCATTTCTGCAATCTGCCTGTCCCTCTCAGCAAGTTTCTGCTCGAGTCTTTCTATTATAATGTCACGTTCTGTACTCATTCATATCCCTCATGTGGTAAATAGCAAAAGTAATCATATATGTTTTGGTATTTCTTGATTTTTTGCACAACATAGATATATTATTTTATAATAAATAGTTATGGGGAAAGCCGTCTCCTGTCCCTCGGGAACAGAACAACTTCCCTGATATTCTCAATTCCCAGCATGGTCATAAGAAGCCGCTCTGTACCAAGACCCCAGCCTGAATGCGGGGGCATGCCGTACCTGAAGGCATTGAGGTAAAATTCGAAACCGTCAGGGTTAAGCCCCTGCTCTTCAATCCTGGTTTTTAGCAGGTCGTAGTTGTGAACACGCTGTGCGCCTGATGATAATTCCATTCTAGGGTGCATCATGTCAAAAGCCTTGCAGAGCTCTGGTTTGTCTTCGTATGGCATGGCATAGAATGGTTTGATTTTTGTTGGCCAGTCCACGATGAAATAATGCTCGCCAACGTTTTTACCTATTATGTGTTCTGCTTCTGTTGAAAGGTCATCGCCCCATTCAAGGTCTTCTCCGTTTGCGCCTGCAATATTTATGGCTTTATCATAGGTGATGCGCTTGAATGGAAGTTCGGGGATTTCCAGTTCAACACCAAGCGTTTCAAGGTATTTTGCACCAATTTCTGCCACTTCATTATAAACATGGTTTACGAGGTTTTCGAGTATTGCCATGACATCCTTCTGGTCGATGAAACTCGCCTCAATATCGATAGAAGAAGCTTCGTTCAGGTGTCTTCTTGTATCATGCTCCTCTGCCCTGAATATAGGTGCAATTTCATATACGCGGTCAAGCCCGCCTGACATCATAAGCTGCTTGAATAACTGCGGGCTCTGGTTTAGGAAGGCTTCGCGTTCGAAATACGTTATCGGGAAAAGTGCTGTCCCGCCTTCTGTGGCAGTGGCTACGACTTTTGGTGTTGTAATCTCAACAAAACCGTCTTTGCTTAAGAATTCGCGGATACACCGGAGTACAATGTGTCTTATCCTGAATATTGCCTGGGTGCGCGGACGCCTTGTATCCATGAACCTGGCATCAAGCCTTGTATCAAGGTCGGCGTCCACCTTGCCAGTGGTGTCCATCGGGAGAGGCGAGGCGGCATGTGAAAGCACGGTTATACCTTTCGGGATAACCTCATAACCGTTTGGCGCTTGAGCCATTTTCTGGATTGTCCCTGTTACCGACACAACTGATTCGCGGCTTAAGCCTTTCACGGTATCAAGTACTTCCTGTTCCATTGCTTTCTTGAAAAGGGTTACCTGTGCAAGTCCTTCCCTGTCCCTTACCACCAGGAAGGCAATACCGCCAAGGTCACGGATTTCATGAACCCAGCCGGTTATGGTTACCGTGCCCTTGTCCATACCGGGTGTTATCTGGGTAGAATAATGAGTTCGTTTCATGTTATCTTCCTGCCTTTAATGATTAATTATATTATTAATCTATTGTGTATGAAATTCAAGGATTTTCGATTAAT
>JACUTP010000116.1 GCA_014859785.1 Candidatus Methanoperedentaceae archaeon
AGATGATTAAATTTTTTAAGGAAATTACATGAAATGAGTTTGCATTTATGTCGTTCAATTAATAATATTTAAAAAGGAAAATTTATATGGAAGACACGAACCAGGAATACGGGGCAAAGCAGATCCAGGTACTTGAAGGACTCGAAGCTGTACGCAAACGCCCGAGCATGTATATCGGAAGCACGGATTCGAGGGGGCTTCACCATCTTGTATACGAGGTTGTGGATAACAGCATAGATGAAGCCCTTGCAGGCTATTGCTCGGATATTGAGGTATTTCTCAGGGCTGACAACAGCGTTAAAGTCGTGGATAACGGGCGTGGCATCCCTGTCGATACGCATACGAAATACAACAAATCAGCTCTGGAAGTTGTTATGACAATCCTTCATGCAGGAGGGAAGTTTGACAATAACGCCTACAAGGTATCAGGCGGTCTGCACGGTGTCGGGGTGTCGGTTGTCAATGCACTTTCCGAGTGGCTGGAAGTGGAAGTAAAACGCGAAGGCAAGCTATACAAGCAGAGATACGAGCGCGGGAAACCCACAAAAGAAGTGACACTAATCGGTAATACTGTGGGGTCAGGTACCTGCATAACGTTTAAGCCTGACAGTCAAATATTCGAAACCCTTGATTTCAGTATTGAAACACTCTCAGGCAGGCTGCGGGAGCTTGCATTCCTGAACAAGGGTGTAAAAATCAGCATAAAAGATGAGTTCAAGGAAACCGAAACCGTGTTCCAGTACGAAGGGGGCATCGTTTCCTTTGTGGAATACCTCAACAAGAACAAGACCCCGCTGCATGACAAACCCGTATATTTCCAGAAACAAAAAGACACCACTGTTGTGGAAATCGCCATGCAGTATAATGACAGTTATGTCGAAAACATCCATACCTTTGCAAATAACATAAACACCCATGAGGGGGGGACGCATCTTGCAGGTTTTAAGGCAGCGCTCACCCGCGTATCGAACGATTATGCAAAATCAAAGTCAATATTAAAAGGTGACAGTAAATTTTCAGGTGAGGATGTCAGGGAAGGATTAACTGCAATTATCAATGTCAAGCTTACGAACCCGCAGTTTGAAGGGCAGACAAAAACGAAACTGGGTAACAGTGAGATAAAGGGTATTGTCGAAACACTTGTTTCTGACGGTTTATCCGAATACCTTGAGGAGAATCCTGCTGCTGCAAAAAATATCCTCTCAAAAGCCCTTGAAGCGGCAGAAGCCAGGAATGCAGCAAGGAAAGCGCGTGAGCTAACGAGGCGTAAAAATGCTCTTGAGATAAGCGCACTTCCGGGGAAACTGGCGGATTGCTCTGAGAAAGACCCGGCACGTAGTGAACTGTATATCGTGGAAGGCGATTCGGCAGGCGGCTCTGCTAAACAGGGGCGTGACCGGAAGTTCCAGGCAATACTGCCCCTGCGGGGTAAGATACTAAACGTTGAGAAGGCACGGCTTACGAAGATTCTCAAGAACAATGAAATCCGGGCGCTTATCACTGCTATTGGTGCAGGCATAGGTGATGATGAGGAATTCGATATTGAAAAAGCCAGGTATCATAAAATAGTGATTATGACAGATGCCGATGTTGACGGGGCGCATATACGCACACTTCTCTTAACACTGTTCTACAGGTACATGCGCCAGCTTGTTGAGATGGGTTATGTTTATATTGCCCAGCCCCCGCTTTTCAAGGTTAAGAAGGGCAAGAATGAGTTTTATGTTTATAATGAGGGTGAACTTGAGAAGAAACTTGCAGAAATCGGGAGGGATGGTATTAGTCTCCAGCGCTACAAGGGTCTTGGTGAGATGAACCCGAAACAGCTATGGGATACCACAATGAACCCGGATACGCGCACGGTGCTGCGGGTGACGCTTGAGGATGCTATCATGGCTGATGAGATGTTTACAATACTAATGGGCGATAAGGTTGAGCCAAGGCGCGAGTTTATCGAGAAGCATGCGAAGGATGTCAAGAACCTGGATGTGTAGAAATATATGACTAATTATATTGCATGTAAGGAAAGACTATTAAAAGAGGTCTATAAAAGTGACGAATCTGGTAGCAAATATCAGAAGTGAAATTGATTTATGAAATCCTCAGCAAAAAGAAAAATCCAGGAAAAATGGAAAACAGAAGCTCTTACGCTCTTAAATTTAAAAAAATATAGCGAAGCAATAGAATATTTTGACAGGATATTGAAGCTTGAACCGGCAAATGCTGACGCTTTGTTCAATAAAGGACGCGCATCTCATAATCTGGATAAATTAAATGATGCCCTGGAATGTTATAATAAGGTTTTGCAGTCCAATCCCGGACACACAAAAGCATGGCGCTGGAAAGCATTTGCGCTTCGCGGTATTGAACGGTATGATGAAGCAGCGCAGTGCTTCCAAAAGGAAATTGAACTTGAACCTGGCAGTGATTACACCTGGTTTATCTGGTATAACAGGGGACAGATGCTCCACATACAGGACAGGTTTGATGAAGCGGTAAAATGTTATGACGCTGCACTCCAATTGTATCAAGAGCATGCTGATACATGGTACTGCAAAGCGCTTGCACTGTACAGTCTTGGAAAATATGATGAAACCCTCAAATGCTGTGAAGCAGCGCTTGATATTGAGCCGGATTATTTCTATGCATGGTATGGCAAAGGGCTTGCCCTTCAACGCTTGAATAAATATGAAGAAGCAATCAGGTGTTATGACAGGGTTATTGAAAACGACTCGTTGCATATCGATGCATGGTTGAATAGACAGGATGCAAGGCTTTGTTTTACAAAATAATATTAATTAAATTGAGTTGGAATAATGACAGACAATGAATCCATCGAACCTGAACAGCAGGAATTAGTCACAGAGAAAATAATTCCCATTAACATCGAAGACGAGATGAAACGTTCATACATCGATTATGCCATGAGTGTAATCGTGGGGCGCGCACTTCCCGATGTCAGGGACGGGCTGAAACCTGTCCACCGCCGCATCCTGTATGCCATGAACGAGCAGGGGATGACCTCTGACAAGCCCTACAAGAAATCAGCAAGGATAGTGGGAGACGTTCTTGGTAAATACCATCCCCACGGTGATACTGCTGTGTATGATGCCAGTGTCAGGATGGTGCAGGAATTTTCTTTAAGGTACCCGCTGATTGACGGGCAGGGAAACTTCGGCTCAATTGACGGTGACAGCGCGGCAGCCATGCGTTATACAGAAGTCAGGCTTGCAAAAATCGCTGAGGAAATACTTGGCGATATAGATAAGGAAACCGTTGATTTCGTGTCCAACTATGACGATTCGTTAAAAGAACCCACGGTACTGCCGTGCAAACTTCCCAATTTGCTTATCAATGGTTCCACCGGTATCGCTGTCGGGATGGCAACAAACATCCCGCCCCACAACCTTGGTGAAGTAATTGACGGTGTAACCATGGTAATTGATAATCCGGATACAGGATTAAATGAACTGATGGAGGTAATAAAGGGTCCGGATTTCCCGACAGGGAGTTTCATATATGGCAGGCAGGGGATACTGGATGCTTATTCCACTGGCAGGGGTTCGATAAAAATGCGTGCCCGTGCCGATATAGAGGATATCAAAGGTAAGGAGCAGATAATCGTATCCGAGCTTCCTTACCAGGTGAACAAGGCAAAACTGATTGAAAACATTGCAGGTCTTGTGCGTGAAAAGAAGATTGCAGGAATAACCGACCTGCGTGATGAATCTGATAAGGATGGTATACGTATTGTTATTGAGGTATCAAGGCAGGCACAGGCAAACATCATCCTGAACCAGTTGTATTCCCACACCCAGATGGAGGATACCTTTGGTGTTATCAACCTTTCTCTTGTTGACGGGCAGCCCCGTCTTCTCACGTTAAAGGATACGATAATCCATTATATCAACCACAGGAAAGACGTTATTATCAGGAGAAGCCAGTTCGAGCTCAGGAAAGCTGAAAAACGTCTCCATATACTAAAAGGCCTGATAATTGCCCTTGACCATATCGATGAGGTCATAAAACTGATACGGGGTTCAAAGACTCCTGATGAGGCAAGGGCAGGTCTTGTGGCAGAATTCGACCTCAGCGAAGAGCAGGCAAAAGCCATCCTTGACATGAGGTTACAGCGCCTTACAGGTCTTGAAAGGGATAAGATTGTCTCGGAGCATGACGAGCTTATTAAAACCATTAACTGGCTCAAGGAGCTTCTGGCAAGTGAAGCCAGGATACTCAACCTGGTAAAAGATGAGCTCTCAGAATTAAAGAAGCGGTTTGCAGATGTAAGGCGGACAGAGATTATCGACAGTATGGCAGAACTCAGCAGGGAGGATTTGATACCTGAGGAAGAGTCAGTAATAACAATTACAAACAGCGGGTATATCAAGCGTATTCCTGTGGATTCATACAGGGCGCAGCACCGCGGAGGTAAAGGTGTTATCGGGATGGAGACAAAAGAAGAGGATTTCGTAAGCGACCTGTTCATTGCCAATACACACGACTACATGTTGTTTTTCACGAATAAAGGTAAAGTTTACTGGATTAAAGTCTATGAGATACCGCCAGCCGGACGCCAGGCGCGCGGGACTGCGATAGTCAATCTACTGCAGATAGAGCAGGGTGAAAAGATCGGCGCTTATGTTCCTGTCAGCAAGTTTGATGACAGGCATTTCCTTTTCATGGTCACCAAAAAGGGTACATCCAAAAGGACAGAACTCAGTGCATTCTCAAACCCCAGAAAAACAGGAATTATTGCCATTTCGCTTGACGAAGAGGATGAACTTGTACAGGTTAAGCTGACTGATGGAAGCAAACATGTTGTAATAGGAACAAAACACGGCAAAGCTATCAGGTTTGACGAGAACGATGTCAGGAACATGGGTCGCACGGCATCCGGTGTGAGGGGCGTCAGGCTGGTAGGGGAGGATGAAGTCATAAGCATGGCTCTTGTTGAAGACGATGCAGACCTTCTTACTGTTACAGAGAATGGCTACGGGAAACGTACGGTTTTTGATGAATACCGTTCCATGAACCGCGGCGGGCAGGGCGTGATTACCATTGATGTGAATGTGAGGAACGGGAATGTTGTTGATATCAGGACTGTCCGGAAAGATGATGAGGTCATGCTAACAACATCAAAAGGAATAATCATACGCGTTCCTGTGATGGGGATTCGTTTGCAGGGACGCAACACCCAGGGTGTCAGGATCATGAACGTTGAAAGCGGTGACAGGGTTGTTGGTGTTGCAAAGCTGGCAAAGGAAGAGAATGGGGAAATGGAAAACGATGGGCAGATGGCACTGGATGAAGTTGATGTTGAAGCACCCGATGAATCAAAGGTTTAGGTGATCAGGCTGTCACAACACCACCTTACTCCTGAATCACACCTGAAGCGCGTGCGTACAATAGCAGATTACCAGTTCGGGAAAGGCGCAGGTGAAGTCCTGTTTCCTGATAACGTGACATTCCGGATGTCAACGACAAAACGGGTGCGCCAGATACTGCTTGACGGAAAACGCATTGCTACTGTCAGGGCGCGCGATGGTATGCTTACACTCAGTGTTTTTGGTGCAGGGAAGATTCATAGGCATGTAACCTATCCCGGGCAGAGGGTTGTTGTTAACAGCGATGCAGCCACCTTTGTGGCAAAGGGAAAGACGGCTTTTGCGCGGCATGTGGTATATGTTGACCCTGAAATCAGGGCAGGGCAGGAGGTTCTTGTTGTTGATGAGGATGACAGGCTTCTGGCTGCCGGTAAGACGATGCTGTCTGCTGTTGAGATGAAGGCTTTTGGGAAGGGGACGGCTGTTGATGTGAGGGGCGGGATTGAGAGTGAAGATAGGGATGAGTGCTGACTTCTCAAGAAAGCCTACGGCAAAATTATT
>JACUTP010000117.1 GCA_014859785.1 Candidatus Methanoperedentaceae archaeon
TCGTTAAAGAAGTTCATCAGTGAATACTTTACACGTTCAGGCGCCACGTCAATAAATTCATTTCGCTCTTCTTCAGGGAAAATATTATAAACGGAATACTTTCCGAGTTTTTTGACAGCCGATGGGCTGTAACGCTCATCAAGAAGCACCCTTGCGCCGTAATCATCAGGTGACCGCACCACCCTTCCGAGTGCCTGCCTGACTTTCCTTATTGTGGGAATCTGTATGGCATAATCCCATCCGTTCCCGAATTCAGCTTCATACGCTGCTTCCACGGCTCGTGTCCTGTCATTGAGGGCAGGATACCCCACACCAACGATAACAACAGTCCTCCCCCTGCCGTTATTGTAATCCACGCCTTCTGTTAGCGTGCCCCACATATATGATATGAGCACTGCTTTCTTGCCCTTTTCCCCAAGGTTAAAAAATTCCTCCCTGATTTCCTGGGCAGAATCACCAACCTTATCAAGATAAACCGGGACATCACAATCGATTAGTCCTCTGTACTGCGTTGCTTCATAGGAACTCGGGAAGAATACAAGGACATTCCCGTCCGATTGTTCAATAATATCATTAAGTGCCTGTGTGATAATTTCCTTTGTATGCGGATTATCCCTGTTCTTGGCAAACAAAGGCGGTACTGATACCGAGATTGTAAGCCTTTTTTCCTCCGGAAAGGTGATGCCGAAAGCCAGGTCAACTGTTTCCCTGTCAATACCAAGCGTTGCTTTCAGGGTATCAAAAGGCGCAAGTGTTGCCGACATGAGAACCGATGAATGGGATGAATTAAAAAGCGGCGCTGTAACGTTTTTCGGGATGCAGGTGAATAACTCAAGCCGCCCGTATATCTCGTTATTGTAGCGCCGGACACTCAGGATCGGGTAATTGTTCCAGTTGTTTGAAAGTTTAAAGTATTCAGATAAAAAAATGGCTGCATTGAGGCTGTTGCATATTTTCTTGACAGGACTTTTCCCTTCAGTGAACTGTTTTTCATAAAAAGCATCAATGGTTAACCCCATACTCCTGATATGTTCAATCGTTTCTCCAGGTTTTTTGATACCAGCTTTTTCCAGTTCCCGCATTAGCTTGTTCCTGAACATATCTATCCGCTCCACAGGGTCTGCTATACGCAGGTCGTACCAGTGTTTGCCCACACGTTCCCTTTCACCGAACTTGAACCTGATATTGTACGTGGATTTTATTGTTTCCAGTAACACCCGCAGGAACGTTTCAATATCAGGTGAGGGGACAGAATCCATATTTGCCTCTACTTCATCAAGCGCCCGATTCAGTTGGAGTTCTGAAAGGGTTAATGATGAGTGCGAGCGTGCCGCTGACTCTATGTTATGTGCTTCATCGAAAATTGTTATGATATCGGAAAGACCTTTATCCATCCATCCGAGGACATTTGTGCGTATATCCTCGTTAAGGAAATGGTGGTAGTTGCATATCAAAAGGTCTGCTTCTTTCAGGTAGCGTTTCAGTAATTCGTAACCGCATGTATTGTTTGACATTGCCCAGTCTGCTACCTCTTCAGGGGTTCTCACACCTGAGAAAAGCCATGAGCGGAAATCATCCGTATCTGTCTTGAGTATCCCGAGAAGATGGCTGCACGAGTTCTTTTTAGCATCGTTGATTTGTTTTTCGTATTTACCGGACTCAGTGCTCAGCTCCTTCTGGAGTTCTATTAAAGAAGGCTCGCCGTGTTTTTTTATTTTGTCTTTTACTGATTTCAGGTCGCTTTTCAGCTGCACGAACTCCTTTTCCTGCTCGATAAGCTTGTAGGTGTTATCGCGAAGAAGGCTGCATGTATCATAATCCATATCAGGCTTCGGGCACATGAGCATTTTGCCTTTTAAGACAACTACCTTGATGTCTTTCTGTTTTTTTATTTCCCGTGCTTCCTCGATGAACTGTGCCATCTGCTGGTGGACATTGGTGGCAATAACTACTGTTTTCTTTCCTTGCTTTGCCACGTGGAGTGCAGGCGCAAGTGCACTCAGGGTTTTCCCTGTCCCGCATGCTCCTTCAAAAAGCACAACCTTTTTTTTAACAAGCGCCTCGTGGATGGCATCCATGGCTTCACGCTGGTTCGGGTAGCAGGTTTTTTTCGGGAAAAAAGAGATATAGTCTCCTTTCATCAGCGACTATAGGGAATGGCTTCCATATAAACAGTACTGTTTATTGTCTGCATTTCAAAATTCCGGGTAATTAAGCGATTAACAAAAGGCTTAAATGGAAAAACCACATTAAGCAGATTCCATTGTCCGGATAGTGTAGTGGCCTATCATGAGGGCCTGTCGAGCCCCCGACCCGGGTTCAAATCCCGGTCCGGACGTTTTATTTTTTTGGCGAAATACTTATCTCATATCAGGATAGAGTTATATTAACCAGGGAAGGTGGGAAAATATGCCAGAGAAACGAAAAACATTCCATGAAAGGTGTCCTGTCTGCGGTGGTGATGACCTGCCGCTTGACCATGAAACTATTTTTTATGATGACCTTGAACCGGATGTACCCGTGTATGCAGAAGTGGCACCAGGACGCTGGATAAGGGTAATCGAAAGGAAACCTTCCCGGACATAAAGGTCATCGGGATTTCTTAAGATAAAATATAAACATTAATGAATAAGGATGATAACCTGATGGTATGGTTAGAGTAATCGGCATTGACCCTGGTACCAAAAGTTTTGACCTGTTCGGTCTTGAGGATGATAATGTTATCCTTGATATGTCAATACCCACCCGTGATATTTCAGGTGACCCGGATATTGTTCCCTGTATATTAAGGGAAATAAGTGCGGATTTTATTGTCGGACCGTCCGGTTACGGCATTCCTGTAACGCATATCAATGATATAGGAGAACGGGAACTGTTCCTGATGTCTCTTGTCAAAAAAGGTGATAAAAAAAGCATCCTTGGCATGCGCCAGACCATATACCGGTTGAGGGAGTACGGGTTTCCTGTTTATTTCATACCAGGTGTAATACACCTGCCTACTGTCCCCCTGTTTCGAAAGTTCAATAAAATTGATATGGGTACTGCTGATAAGCTCTGCTGTACAGCACTCGGTATACGTGACCAGGCATTAAGGCTTGGCAGGGATTACAGTGAAACATCGTTCATAATGCTTGAGCTGGGGTACGGGTATACTGCTGCCACTGCCTTGAATAAAGGTCAGGTTGTTGACGGGATAGGCGGAAGTTCGGGTAATATCGGTTATCTTTCACTTGGATGCATGGATGCAGAACTTGCTTATCTTCTCGGCAGTTTTGATAAGGAAGTTATTTTCAGGGGCGGTGTTGAAACCATTGCGCATGCTCCCGAACGGGTGATGGATAATGAAACAGCACGAAATGCATATCTTGAAGGGGTTGTCAAGGATGTGCTGGCACTGACAGCTTCTGTGAAACCTGAGGAAATACTTATTTCAGGCAGGTTGTCCCGAACATCCGGGATGATGGAGGAGCTTGGGAAGCGGCTTGATATGGCGCCTGTCATGAGAGTTCACGGATTTGGTGAAAGTGCCAAGGAAGCAGCACAGGGTGCGGCTGTTATAGCTGACGGGCTTGCAGGCGGGAAGTATTCGGAAATGATTGATGTTATGATGATACGTGAGGCAAAAGGCACTTCTCTTGATTATATCCTGCTGCCTGAAATTGAGGAGTTAAAAAAAGAGTGCGGTGTATGATTTTTTACCAAAGTTTTTTAAGGAATCATGACATCAGGGGATTTCACCCATGGGCTCGTGGCTTAGCCAGGATATAGCGCCGGGCTTCTAACCCGGATGCCGGGGGTTCGAATCCCCTCGGGCCCGTTTTCAGTATCTGCCTCGGTGGCTTAGGGGTATAGCGCGTCCTTGGTAAGGACGAGGTCGAGGGTTCAAATCCCTCCCGAGGCTTCCACTTTTTAGTCCAGGGTCCTCCATTATGGAGAGTATTTTACAAAACCATCAGCCCATCAAATCACCTGTGCGTAAAATACGCCACAACCACGTCATCCACACTGTCAATCCTCACAAACCCGAACCTCTCAAACTGCACAACCGAATCCTTCTCGTTAACAATCCCTGCTTCGCCAACTCCTTCATATTCACCACCAGGTGAAAGCACCCTGACCTTAACACCATCAGGCGGCGCCCAGTGGATAATCCCCGCCTTGTCCTTCTTAACAAGCTCCATACCTGTCCCGATGAACTTTGCCGTAAGCGGACTTGTACCTGTAATCTCGATATTGTACAGGTCTTTTAACCTCAGTTTGTCACCTGCATTAAGTTTTTCCGCATCATCCCTGCACACAAGAACCGTGTTTTGAACCGGAATCTCCCTCACTCCGCCACCAACCGGATGAATGGGCGCTCTTGCAACAGTATGTTCTTTACCCTCAATACTCATCACAACAGGCTTCCACACAAAGAAATACCTGTTTGCAATCGGGTCGATAATTTTCCTGTTCTCTGCATACAGCGAATCCAGGCTCAGGCTGATATCAGTCTCGCTAAGCCCGAGGTCTATAATGAACTTCCTGATTGCTTCTGGCAGTATCCCCCTTCTTTTCAATGCCCGCAGGGTCGGGACACGCGGGTCATCCCACCCCGAATACGTACCGTCAGCTATGGCTTTTTTAAGCCCGCTTGTGCTGAATTTCCCGAACTCATGCACCTTCACACGTCCCCAGTGCAATGTTTTAGGGTATGTCCAGCCCAGGTATCTGTAAATATATTTCTGCCTGCTTTCGCTGTCCATCAGGTCTTTCCCGCGTATGATATGTGTCACCCCGAGCAGGTGGTCTTCCACAGCCCCTTCAAAATCAAGAAGCGGCCACACACAGTATTTATCCCCGACTTCCTTTCTCGGATGCGGCGTCTTGATAATTCGGAATGCTCCCCAGTCCCTCATAGCAGGGTCCTTATGCACAATATCTGTCTTGATTCGCAGCACAGCCTCCTGCTCGTTATAACCGCCGGCAAGCATCTTATCCCAGAACATGAGGTTTTTCCCAACACCCTGCTCCCTGTGGGGACATGATTTCTTTGCATCTTTTAATTCCTTGAATGTTCCCTGCCCGCAGAAACAGACATAAGCAGCCTCCTTTTCAATCAACTGGCGTGCGACCTCGTAATATTTCTCCATCCTGTCAGATGCAATCACCACCTCGTCAGGTTTTGCGCCAAGCCACTCACAGTCTTCTATATACCAGTAATAAGCCTCAAGCATCGGGCGTTTGGTGACAGGGTCAGTATCATCAAACCTGATAATGAATTTCCCGTTATATTTTTTCGTGTACTCGGAATTAACAATAATTCCCCTTGCACTGCCAAGTGTAGCAGGACCATTGGGATTGGGTGCAAACCTCATCACAAGCTTACCGTTAATATCAAGTTCTGGAAGTCCTTTATCCGGTTCTTTCTTCACCTTCAGTTCAGATATAAGCTCTGGCGCTATTCTCTCAAGTTCTTCTTTCCACTTATCCTGCTCCATTTCGCTTATCTCAGCAAGAACATCTCCCATAAGCGAAGATATCTCCTTAGCCCGCGACCTTAATTCGGGTTTTGCCATGATTTTTCCCATCACAGCGCCGCTTTGTGGGACAGTGTTATATTTCACGGCATTTTGCAGTGCATATTTCTTAATAAGTATCCTGATTTCTTCTATATCCGGCATCTTAGCCCTAATCGTTCCCCAATAATATTAAACTTCTCCGAGTTTTGATTTCTATTACCTGAAACACAAAAATCACAATTAACAGTAAAGCGACATCGGCAGATTCTTTCATACAATTTATATATTGATTGAATATAGAGATATTAATGCCATATTTTACGCTCAT
>JACUTP010000118.1 GCA_014859785.1 Candidatus Methanoperedentaceae archaeon
GAATAGGATTAAACATAGACTCAACAGGGGATGATGTAATATCAGGTATTGATCATCCAGTAGGGTGATAAACTTTGGTTTTGCTTATGGGCTGGGAGCACAAAGTTTTAAGAAAACCCTGAAAATCCATTTCTCCTTAAAAATCTTGGAGTTGGTTCCTTGCCGAACCTCAAATCTCAAGCACGGTATTAATCTCCCCAAGCGCCCGTGCATACGTCCCCATCTTATTCAAATGCCCAGCAAGCTTATAAGGTCTGTGACCACCTGGATGGTACACGATAACAGCCTCTGGATTGCATCCTTCTACCATGCCCACAAGCTCATTCACGTCCATGTGGTCGCTGATATTAATTGTGGGAATTTTATAATCCTTCCTGCCTGTCAGGATGAACTTTTTTGTACCGGAAAGCGCCGGGATCTGTGCGGGCGTAACAATACGGATACCGCAATCGCTATTAACATCAACAAGCTGCCCGGCATTATCCATCAGCCCTTCGGTAAGCGCAAGCGAAACAGGTTCCATCCCGATATCACCCGAATACCCGCTTTCCCTTATAAGTTTAACAGCACGCTGTGCCTTCCCGAACGAATAAGCACCCAGTGCTATATTCCCATCAATTGATGCTTCTACAGCTTCCCTGAAACCTTCAATATCATCCTTGAAATGGCACTTCGGGTCAGAAGGGTCGCCATAATTTGCCTCGGTAACAAGCACATCGCATTCAGGTAAATCCGCTGCATCTTTCAAATCCCCGGTTACAAGAATACGTGTTCCGAGTTCATTTTCCCAGTAAAAAGCACATGAACCGATGGTATGATGCGTCGGGTAGGTTTTCACCTCAACACCGCAGATGTCGATACTTTCACCCGTCCTGAAAGTACTTCCTGCAAATTCCTTACCGTAAAGAATCTCAAGAGCACGCGCAGTTTCCCCGGAACATACCGCATTCTCAGAAACCATGGCAGATTTTCCGTGGTGGTCGGAATGCGCGTGGGTTATAAGGAATGCATCAGGTCTGCAATCACATGAATTCGAGGTGTCAACAGCAAAAGTCAGCTTTTTTTCTGCATTAAAAACAAGTGAAACATGGGGTTTGAATCCTCTACTTGTCCGGTACCTTATGGGAAGTACACCGAGGTCAAATAAAGGCTGCAATAAACCCCTCTTTATTCCAGGGCAGCGTTAATATCCTGTTCCAGTACACTGGCGCGGGTAACACCGGTATACCGCTTGAAGACTTTCCCGTCCTTTTCAAGAATCAGGGTAGGAATTGCATGAACCGTATATTTAATAGCCAGTTCCTGGTTTGCATCCACATCAATTTTCTTGAACTCGACCTTTCCCTCAAATTTCTTTTCCATTTCTTCAAGGATGGGGTCCTGCATCTTGCAAGGTCCGCACCAGTCTGCATAAAAATCCATTAATATTACATTACTCATTTCGTTTCCTCCTGGGGTAACAGATGCCACAGGTCTTGCATTTTTCCTTAACTGGCTTTTTTACATCCCGTCTTTTTTCCTGCATAAACTCACCTGCTTCCTGACCTTAATATTCCTTCATTGTTTAAAATAGTTGCCCATTTATTTATTTCTTATATTGTATAATATTAAATTTTATTTTAAAGTTTTTACTGATTTTATATATGGCATATAGATTATTGGTAAAAATTATATATGGTAAAATGATGTACTTGATTCCGGTGATAAATCAAAATGAAAAGGATACTGATAATTATAACTTTAGTTATAGCAGGAGTTTTTCTTGCAGGCTGCGTTGACAAAAATTCGGAAACACCGCCAGACGGGCTTTCAGGCACTGTCAAGGCAGACGGCTCAAGCACGGTGTTTCCCATCAGTGAAGCTGTTGGAGAAGAATACCAGAAATTACATCAAAAAGTAAGAGTAACGATAGGTATAAGCGGCACAGGCGGCGGCTTCAAGAAGTTCTGTACAGGCGAGACTGATATAAACGGTGCCTCAAGACCGATAAAAGATTCCGAGATAGAAATCTGCAAAAGTAATGATATTGAGTGGATAGAGATGAAAGTAGCCATTGACGGGCTTTCGGTACTGGTAAACCCCGGGAATACCTGGGTGGACAGCCTGACAGTAGCCGAACTTAAGAGTATATGGGAGCCTGGAAGCAAGGTAAAAACATGGAAAGACGTGCGGACGGATTGGCCTGGTGAGGGGATTTACCTTGTTGGTCCTGACACTGACTCAGGTACTTTTGACTACTTTACCGAGGTAATCGTAGGTGAAGAAAAAGCAAGCCGGGCAGATTACACTGCAAGTGCAGATGACAACGTACTTGTTCAGGCTATTGCAGGTGAAAAGTATTCACTTGGATACTTTGGCTATGCATATTATATCGAAAACAAGGATAAGATGAAACTTGTGGCAATAGATGGCGGTAATGGGGCTGTCCTCCCATCCGGGCAGACAATCAATAACGGTACCTATCCTATATCAAGACCGCTTTTCATTTATGTCAATAAAGAATCCCTGAACCGCCCTGAGTTAAAGGAATTCGTACGATACTACCTAACCGAAGGAAAGGAGTTTGTACCCCAGGTGGGCTATGTGAAGATGCCGGATTCGGTGTACGAGGAAGGATTGAACAGGCTCAGATAAAAAACGTAAATAATATAAGCAGAGTGTGCCAGTTAGTTCAATGAGGTATAAAGTTGGATAGATTACGGATACAGAGAATCAGGGAACTTGCCATCGAGAAAACCCTCTTTCTCTGTGCCCTTGTCTCTGTTTTAACCACCATGGGGATCGTGCTTGTCCTTGTTTTTGAGACCTTATCCTTTTTTGAGGAAGTACCTATACTTGAGTTTCTAACAGGCACAACCTGGGCGCCTTCATTCCGCCCGCAGCATTTCGGCGTGCTCCCTTTGATAAACGGCACATTAATGATTGCACTGGGTGCGGCTGTAATAGCTCTCCCTCTCGGTATTGCAAGCGCAATTTACCTGAGTGAATATGCAAAGCCTGGAGTAAAGGCTGTGGTGAAGCCTGTACTTGAGATACTGGCAGGCATACCCACGGTTGTGTACGGTTATTTTGCAATAAGCTTCATAACACCCCTTATCCGTGAAGTGGTACCTGGAACAAACATATTCAATGCAGCCTCGGCAAGTATTGTTGTGGGTATTATGATTCTTCCAATGGTTTCCAGTTTAAGCGAGGATGCCATGCGTTCAGTACCAGGTGCATTGCGGGAAGGTGCATATGCCCTTGGTTCAACCAAATTCGATGTTTCAACGAAAATAGTAGTACCTGCTGCACTTTCAGGCATCATTGCTTCCTTCATCCTTGCAATTTCAAGGGCAATCGGGGAAACAATGGCTGTTACGCTTGCAGCAGGTGCAACTGCGAAGATGACATTGAATTTCTTTGAAAGCATACAGACTATGACTGCATATATTGTCCAGGTCAGTTTAGGGGACACGCCATACGGAAGTATAGAATACAGGACGATATTCGCTGTTGGCGCCGTACTTTTTGTAATGACCTTTATCATGAACATTGCAAGTATGTGGATTAAAAACAGATACAGGGAGGTTTATACCTGAAAATCAAGGGAATTGCTTTTGAACTTCTCTGCTTATCTGCAACATTAATCGCCCTTGTACTTCTGGCATTGTTGCTCTGGGATGCATGGGATAAAGGCGCTGACTGGCTGAGCATTAAATTCCTTACAAGTTTTCCTTCACGATTCCCCGAAGAGGCAGGTATAAAATCGGCACTTATGGGTTCTATATGGCTCATGGTATTAACCGCAATAATGTCAATACCCATGGGAATAGGAAGTGCTGTTTACCTTGAGGAATATGCCAGGAAATCAATACTTACGCAATTGATTGAGCTGAATATTTCAAACCTTGCGGGTGTTCCCAGCATTGTTTATGGCATACTCGGTCTTGCCCTGTTTGTGAGAGGGCTGAATATGGAAAGAAGTCTTATTTCAGGTGCCCTGACACTTACACTTTTGATATTGCCTATTATAATTATTTCAAGCAGGGAAGCCATAAGGGCAGTGCCATCTTCAATCAGGGACGCATCTTATGCCCTTGGCGCCACAAAATGGCAGACTATAAGCTATCATGTTCTTCCGGCAGCAATACCAGGTATACTTACAGGAAATATCCTGGCGCTTTCCCGTGCAATTGGCGAGGCAGCCCCACTGCTCATGATAGGAGCCCTCACTTTCATAGCTTTCACACCTGAAAGTATTTTTGACCCGTTTACTGCACTTCCAATACAGATATTCAACTGGGCATCCAGGCCCCAGGCTGAATTCCAGTATCTTGCCGCAGCTGCCATTCTGGTTCTTCTTGCGCTCTTGATGACAATGAATGCAGCAGCTATAATAATACGAAATAAATACCAGAAAAACCTGAAGTGGTGATTAAGTGACTACTGTTATCAAGACAATTAACTTAAATGCATGGTATGGTGAAAAACTTGCTTTGATAGACGTTAATACCGAAATTGAGGAAAATAAGATAACAGCCATAATCGGTCCGAGCGGCTGCGGTAAATCAACATTCATACGCTGTCTTAACCGTATGAATGACCTTGTGGATATTTTCAGGTATGAAGGCGAAATTATTGTCGATAATATTAATATAAATGATATCGAACCCGAAGCGCTCAGGAAAAATGTCGGGATGGTGTTCCAGAAACCCAATCCCTTCCCAAAAAGCATTTATGATAACATAGCCTTCGGTCCTAAAATACAGGGGGTAAAAGATAAAGGCGAGCTTGATTCTATCGTAGAACAAAGCCTGAAAAAAGCCGCTTTGTGGGATGAGGTCAAGGACAGGCTTAAAGATAGTGCACTGGGATTGAGCGGCGGGCAGCAGCAGCGCCTGTGCATTGCGCGAACTGTTGCTGTTGAGCCTGAAATAATCCTGTTTGATGAACCCTGTTCGGCTCTTGACCCGATATCAACAAGTAAGATTGAAGACCTCATGATTGAACTGAAAAAGAAATATACTATAGTGATAGTTACACATAATATGCAGCAGGCAGCCAGGGCGAGTGATTACACAGCATTTTTCCTTGATGGTAAACTTATCGAGTTCGGTGACACCAAACAGTTATTCAGGAAGCCGGTAGAGAAAAGCACTGAGGATTACATAATAGGGAGGTTCGGATAATATGGTAAGGGAAAGATACCACAATGACCTGCACAGGTTGAAGGATGATTTGAGTACAATGGGAAGTCTTGTCAGTGAAGCGGTAGTGAATGCTGTTACTTCCTTGAAAAACCAGGATGTTAATCTTGCACAGGATGTCATTGACCAGGATGATGTGATTGATGAAATACATGTAAATATCGAGGATGCCTGCATGCGCCTGCTGGCGCTGCAGCAGCCAATGGCAAGGGACTTAAGACTTATCATTTCAGTTTTAAAGATGAATATCGACCTTGAAAGGATAGGTGACCTTGCACTTGAGATTTCCATTATTGCAAAAATAACCGCAAATTCCCCTCCGATAAAACCCCTTATAGACATACCCAGAATGTCGGAAATTGAGCAGGAAATGCTTAAAAAAACAATGATTGCATTTGAGAATAAGGATATTGAGATGGCAAAGGAAGTCGCCCGAAGAGATGATGAGCTTGATAATCTATTTGACCAGATTAGAAGGGAACTTATATCTTACATGATAGAAGACCCAAAAACGATAAAAGGCGCACAGCATCTTACTTTTGTTGCAAGGTATCTTGAGAGGATTGGTGACCATATCACCAACCTGTGTGAGAGTGTGGTTTTCATGGTAACAGGTGATAGGGTGGA
>JACUTP010000119.1 GCA_014859785.1 Candidatus Methanoperedentaceae archaeon
AGTTTTCTCTGCCCTTTCCCTGACTTTCCGAGAATCCTCTTTGAAGTCTCCCACGAACTCCTTGCAAAATCAGGCAATTTCCCGTGCTCAGCAACCCATTCCTCAAGAAACCTGATGGTTTTCGGGTCTGATGGATAACCGCTCCCGATACTGACCCCTGCCTTTTTCCCGAGTTCCTTTACCAGTTCATCCCTCCTGACCTTGGCAAGAATAGATGCTGCAGCGACAACAGGATACTTTTCATCTGCCCTGTGTTCTGAAGTGATTTCAATACTCCCGCTGTATTTTTTCTTAAGATTATCGCCAAAACGCACAGGATTGACATCAGCCGCGTCCACGAAAGCACGGGAGGGTTTCAGCTTCTCAAGCACTTCCACATAACATTCAACCATTATTTCGTTCATTGTCATGACTTTGCGAAGTTCATCAATTTCTGCTGCCCTGACCTCAAGAATATAATATTTTTCCGTTGATTCCTTAATTAATTCAGCAATACTTTCACGTTTTTTTGCCGTAAGTTTCTTGGAATCACGGACAACAAGCATACCCAGTGCATCAAGTTTTTCCTCATCAACAAGCAGGCCAGCAATGCACATCGGACCAAGCACAGGTCCCTTCCCGGCTTCATCAATTCCTGCAATCATTTAAATAACATCCATGGATTACAACACTTCATCAGATGTTGTAATTTCAGTGCCATAGATGTTTTTCATATACTTAAGGGATAACTCATATGATTTCTCATCAATCGAGGCAGTGCAGTCCATTGGAACTACAGTCCTGTATCCCGCAAAATAAGCAAAAGAAACATTATTCTGGATGCAGATATCAGTACTCACTCCTGCAAAGATAATAATATCAACATCAAGCTTTTTGAGAAGTTCAGGAAGTTTCGTATCAATAAACCCGCTGTACCAGTTTTTTTTAATCACGAAATCGCCTTCCCCTGGCTTCAGTTCAGGTATAAGCTCAGCCCCCTCACTTCCTTCCATGGCATGCTCCCCCCATATATCCAGTTCAGGGTCGGTGCGGGAATGGGCATCAACCAGGTATATGACAGGAATATCCTGTTTGCGGGCTTTTTCAAGAAGAGATACTATATTCGGAACAATGGACCTGGTGCGTTCGTTCCCGAATTTACCAGTTACAAAATCATTTATCATGTCCACAACAACAACTGCCTTACTCATGATGCCTCCCTGTATACCTTAATATAATCATTATCCATTTAAATGTTTGCACGCCAAAAATATCATGGATAATAATGATGTTTACAGAATGTTTAAGTATGTTGTTTTACCTTATTAGGATAGGATAATTCACGGAAAACATTAAATTGAGGAATTGATAGGAAATTAAACAGGATTCAGATATCGATTAACAAAATATAATATCCAGAAGAGTATTCAGAAATAAAATACCACCCGGAGTCATCGGAGAAAACAAATGGCAATAAAAAAAGGAAAATTCGTAATAGAGGGACTTGAGAATGTCCAGATAAATATCGGAAAGGTTATCGAGGAAGGAGCGGAACGCCTGATCGAAGGCCCGACCCCAAAACCTGGAATTACCAGTTTGCGGAGCTGGGATTACAGGATTATTGACAGGTATCATCCCGTATATACCCCGACAAGTGATATGTGCGATTACTGCACATACGGGAAGTGTGACCTGACAGGCAACAAGGAAGGGGCGTGCGGAATCGACCTTGAGGGGCAGTCGGCAAGACAGGCGCTCATGACAAGTATAATGGGTGCAGCCTGCCACAGTGCACACGGACGCCATCTTCTTCATTATCTTATCAAGAGATACGGCGAGGACCATCCGATTGATGTCGGACCCAGCAACCTGAAAGCCCCGCTGACAGAGACTATCATGGGAATCCAGCCTGAAACTATCGGTGATTTCCTGCCGGTTCTTGCTTATGTTGAGGAACAGCTTACCCAGCTTACCGCTTCTGCCAATACGGGTCAGGAAGGTTCTGCAAGGGATTTTGAGTCAAAAGCCCTCCATGCAGGAATGCTTGACCTTCTTGGAATGGAAGTTGCGGATATTATCCAGATATCATGCATGGGTCTTCCCAAAGCAGAGGAAAATACTGCGATGGCTGAAATAGGAATGGGAATCCTTGACCAGGGGAAACCTGTTGTTGTGTGTGTCGGGCATAACATAGCAGCGCCTGCTTACATACTGGATTACATGGATGAAAATGCACTTTTTGACAGGATTGAGATTGCTGGATTGTGCTGCACAGCCCATGACATGACCCGCTATAACAAGACTGCCAGGATTATCGGTTCCATGAGCAAGGAACTGAAATATATCCGTTCAGGCATTCCTGATGTCCTTGTTACGGATGAGCAGTGCGTAAGGGCTGATATATTGAAGGAGGCAAGTGAACTTCATATCCCGGTCATTGCAACCAATGAAAAAATCACATACGGACTTCCTGACAGGTCAGGCGACAGTGTGGATGATATAATTGATGACCTTGCAAGCGGTAAAGAAAAAGGTGCGTTGATACTTGACCTTGAAAAAGTCGGTGAGCTTGTGCCCAGGCTTGCAATGAAAGTCTCACCTATCAGGAAGGAA
Source organism: Candidatus Methanoperedentaceae archaeon (assembly GCA_014859785.1). Taxonomy (GTDB): domain Archaea; phylum Halobacteriota; class Methanosarcinia; order Methanosarcinales; family Methanoperedenaceae; genus Methanoperedens_A. The sequence continues at coordinate 2,593 of JACUTP010000119.1, forward strand.
AAAGGAATAACTGCCCTGCCTGATGATGAGGAATTCGGGAAACTCGTTGCAAAATGCACGAAATGCCAGCAGTGTACACTGGACTGTCCGCAGAACCTGCCTATTGCAGATGCTATGGTTGCGGCAGTTAGCGGTGACATTTCACAGTTTGAGGTACTGCATGACAAATGTGTCGGATGCGGACGGTGCGATTACAGCTGTCCTGTGAAAATCCCGGTCCTCAATGTTATAGAAAAAGGAGCACAGCGTGTCATCAGGGAAGAAAAAGGAAAAGTCAGGATTGGAAGAGGACAGATTGGAGACCCTGAAATAAGGGAAGAAGGACGAAACCTTGTCCTCGGTACAACTCCCGGGGTTATTGCGATTGTAGGCTGCGGCAATTATCCGGACGGTACAAAAGATGTACATGATGTTGTTGAGGAAATGTTAAAGCGCAGTTATATTATCATATCCTCAGGCTGTGCTGCCATGGATATCGGGATGTACAAAGACGATGAAGGAAAGACACTGTATGAGAAATACCCTGGTCGATTCATCAAGGGAAATCTATTGAATACAGGTTCATGCGTTTCAAACGCCCATATCGCTGCTACAACCATCAAGGTGGCATCAATATTTGCAGGCAGGAAGACGAAAGGAAACTGGGAGGAAATTGCTGATTACGTGATGAACCGTATCGGTGCTGTGGGCCTGGCATGGGGCGCATATTCCCAGAAAGCTTTTGCTATAGCCACAGGATGCAACAGGCTTGGGATTCCTGTTGTTGCAGGACCGCACGGTACAAAATACAGGCGCGCGTTTATCGGCAAGCCTTATAAGAAAGATGACTGGAATGTATTTGATGCAAGGGACGGCTCAACAGTTAACGTGGAACCTGCACCCGAACATCTCATGATTACGGCAGAAACCTTTGACGAGATGATGCCGCTTCTTGCAAAGATGTGTATAAGACCAAGCGATAACAGTCTTGGACGTGCAATAAAACTCACGCATTACCTTGAACTTTCAGAGAAATACATGAATAAAATGCCTGATGACTGGCATGTATATGTCAGGAGCGAGGCTGACCTGCCTGTAGCAAAGAGGGAACAGCTCCTTAAAACCCTGGAAACAGAACATGGGTGGAAGATTGACTGGGACAGGAAGAAGATTACGGAAGGCCCGATGCGCAAAGTCGATGTTTCATTCCAGCCCACGAATGTTCCCCGCTTGTGCAAGGAGGTAAGCAAATGACCCGGGATGCAGCAGTGAAAACAGTTGATACGACCAGAAGGGCAGTTCCGTTTGATACAGCCAACATTCCGGGACCGAAAATGGCAAAACCCATGATGCCGCAGGTCGCAGGCAGGATGATTGCCAGAGCCAGAAGACCACTCCTTATTGTTGGCTCGGAAGTCCATGACGGGGATGTTCTTGAAAAAGTCATTACAATCGGGAAAACAGGTATCCAGATAGCTGCCGTGGGAAATGCGTATAAATCCCTTGGCGATAAGGGACTTGATGTCCATTACATGAACATGCACGCACTTTCATACTATCTCTGCGACCCGAAATGGCAGGGACTTGACGGTAAAGGCGGATACGACCTTGTGACTTTCCTGGGGATTACATATTATTATGCATCCCAGGCAATAAGCGCACTTAAGAATTTCTCGAAAACGAAGGTCTTATCAATAGATAAGTACTACCACCCGAATGCAGACATGTCTTTCGGGAACCTTAAAAATGACATATTCATAGCAGCGCTTGATGAGATTATAGCTGAATTACAAAAAGAATAAAAAGAGGACACAATTATGGCAGACGAATTCCCCTTTGAGATTTCACCCATGTTTGAGGGTGAACGTGTACGAAAAGATGATATGTATGTTGAACTTGCAGGACCAAAATCACGCGGGTTTGAACTCGTGAAGGCTGCGGGAGTGGATGAAATAGAGGACGGTAAGTTTACCCTTATCGGTCCTGACCTTTCTGAAATGGAAGAAGGTTCACGCCACCCATTCGGAATGATTTACCGCATTGCAGGAAAACTCGTGGAAACTGACCTTGAAGCAATTGTCGAGAGGCGAAACCACGATTTCCAGAATTATATCCAGGGATTCATGCACCTTAACCAGAGATATGATGTATGGGTTCGAGTAAGCAAGGACGCTGTTGGCAGGGGTCTTAACTCCTTTGAACCTATTGCAAAAGCCGCAATGATGCTTTTCAAGAATGAACTGCCATTTATCGAGAAAATCGAGGCTGTTTATATCACGGACCCCGGGGAAATCGAAAAATACCGGGAAGAGGCAATGAGTACCTATGCGGCACGTGATACAAGGACACGCGACCTCCATGACGAGGACGTGGATACGTTCTACGGCTGTTCCCTGTGCCAGAGTTTTGCACCCACAAGCGTATGCGTGATTACGCCTGACAGGATTGCGCTGTGTGGCGCTATCAACTGGTTTGACGGCAGGGCTGCTGCAAAGGTTGACCCTGAAGGTCCGCAGTTTGCAATCGAGAAAGGTGAGGTGCTTGATGAGTTAAGCGGCGAGTATTCTGCTGTTAATGAAAAGGCTGCGGCATTGTCCGGCGGTGAGTATTCCCGCATAAAATTACATTCATTCTTCGAGTTTCCGCACACAAGCTGCGGGTGTTTTGAAGTGGTGGGATATTACATTCCTGAAGTGGACGGAATCGGCTGGGTTGACCGTGATTACAGCGGGACAACACCTAACGGTCTTGCATTTTCAACAATGGCAGGGCAGACAGGAGGAGGCAAGCAGATTGTCGGATTCCTGGGAGTTGGTGTTAACTATTTCCGCTCGCCAAAGTTCATCCGGGCTGACGGCGGATGGAACCGCGTGGTGTGGCTTCCGAAAAACCTGAAAGATAAAGTAAGGGCTGATATTCCTGCCGAAATAGTGGATAGGATTCCAACAGAAGAGGATGTTAAAGACCTTGATTCATTGAAGGACTTCCTCAAGAAAAACCAGCACCCGATAACCGAAAGATGGGAAAAGGAAGATGAAACTGCGAAAGCCATGCCTTCAGCACAGGCAGAAACAGGATATGCACAGGCTGCACAGTCATTTACCATGCCAGCTGGAATGCCTGATATGCCAGCAATGCCTCCTTTGAGTTTCGGCAGCGGGGATGGAGTGAAAATCGTCCTGAAGAATGCAAAAATCAGCATTGACAGGATAATCCTGAAGGGCAGGGATAA
>JACUTP010000120.1 GCA_014859785.1 Candidatus Methanoperedentaceae archaeon
CCTGGCATTATGATTTATGTCTGGAGTGATATCTTTGGAGGCAACTTATATCAGCAGATTACGTTAGCATCGAACTGGTACGAACTCAAAACGAACCCTGATTGCCTTGAGTTCGTTGCAGTTCGTTTTAGTTCGGTGTTTATCGAGTGCAGAGGGATATGATGGACTTAATATATAAACAAGAATTTTACGAAATAAAGTCAGCATGCATTGAAATAAGGAATATACCTGGTACGGGATTTCTTGAAAAGGTTTATGAATATGAAAATGGATTAAAAATCGAACAATCGATGCTTTTATTTACCTTTATCTTAAAATAGGGAAGTGGTGGAAGAATGGTATCTGAACCTGAAGAACCTTTTGTCAAAATCATAAACGAGCCCCTGAAATCGAAAAACCCTGTGGTTATCGGGGGATTTCCCGGTATAGGGCTTGTGGGAAATATTGCCTGCCAGCATATTATTGAAGAACTCGGGATGAAATATATCGGCTCAATTGATTCAAAATATTTCCCTCCGGTAGCCGTTCTTTTTAACGGGATTGTCTATATGCCGGTACGTATTTACGAAGATGCAGATAATGAGATTGTCATTGTAATATCTGATATACCGATTCATCCCACAGCATCGTATGATGTTAGCAGGGCACTTGTAAACTGGGCAAAATCCATTTACGCAGCAAAACTTGTTTCCATTGCCGGTATTGCTACAACAAGCGGAGAGAGGAAGGTTTTCGGTGGAGCGACAAATCCGGAAATGCTTGGAATTATCAAAGACCAGACTGAAATATTCCAGGTCGGGACGATATCTGGTATATCTGGCAGTATAATGACAGAATGTAAACTCAAGAATTTACCTGCAATAAGCCTGCTGGGTGAAACATCGGGACCGAATCCTGACCCGAGGGCTTCTATCGAAGTAATCAATGTCATAAATAAAGTTTTCGGTTTATCAATAGAAACTGAGAAGTTAATTGCAGAAGCTGAGTCAATTGAACATGAACTCTCAAAACTTGCCGAGGAGGTACAGACAACAGAAACTGCACCGACTCCGAGAAGAGAGTACCCAATGTACGGGTGAGGTTATGAAATATATAGTGTTGAGCGGGATATCTCCCTACGCATTAAAAGAACTTGAAAATAACAGGGTTAAGACAATTGAGGTAAGAAGCCCAAATAATTTCCTTTCTGTACTTGCCATGAATGTTGGTGATACGATATTCCTGACACCTGTAAGCCTGACGGATTTAAGAACAGGCACTTTCGGTGTTACTGCCATCGTGCTTGAGAAGCAGATTTCAACGCACAGGCTGGTTCATAAGATGGAGGAGTTTTATGAGGAAGCCGAGGTGCAGATGGCACGTCTCCAGTTACAGGTTAAGGGGCATGCAAGGGTGCGCAATGCGGAATGCTGTAATCTGGGTGCGGCTACTGTAGTGGATGCGGAAGAAGTGCGGTATTTTGAGGGGAGATAATTTCCGGGTATCTGCCTTATTGAGCAGGCTATGGTATTGAAAATTGGTTGCAAATATGCGCCATTTATCAAGCTTGCTTCTGGTTTTTAGGTATTAGCATGTGGTATGCTTGATTGCGTTTACGTGGCACGCATCTACGCATGCACAGCATTCGATGCAGTCATCAATGCGGTTTGCCTGTGACTTCCCTTCTACCAGGTCAAATACGTCTGTAGGGCAGACCTCTACGCATGCCCCGTTCCCGTCGCATTTGTCTTCGTCTATCTCGATTATTACTGTGCCTTCATATTTTTTTACTACCATGGTTATTACTCCTTTATCCGGTTAATGTTTTATTATTGCTTAAATGTTTTTGGCAGGTTGGCTGTAAATGTTATTTTCCTGACTTCGTCCATGAAAAAAGGATAATAAAAAACAAATGGTCTGCCCTGTTTCCCTGGTAGTCGGGTTGAATTTGGGTATAATTCTGGAAAATTACTTTAAAGGGATAAGTCAATATTTGATTTGAGGAACTATAAGCCATCCTATCCTATCCAAATAAAATTTGCTTTTTTGGTTCCTCTTCCTTCTTTTTTGATAATATAACCCAGGACAACACTTTATCAGGATGTTTATGTATCAGGACAATTTTTTATCCTATAAACTTAATATTAAATTCTGTCCCACCGTTCCTGGTAAGATGAATTTTACCTTTAAGCTGCTCTTCTGCCAGTATTGTTACAAGGTATAAACCAAGTGATTTCGTTTTCCTGAAATCAATACCTTCAGGAATACCCACACCATTATCACGAACGATTAGCTCAATTTTACCATCATCGGTTTCATGAAGATATATTCTGATTTCCCCCTTCCTGCCATTGGGGAAAGCGTGTTTAATGCAGTTCGTTACCAGTTCGCTGAGGATCAAGCCGAACGGGATTGCGGCATTTACACCAATTAAAACATCATCAACAACAATATTTAATACAATATTACCCCCATTGCTTTTACCTGAGTGAAGAAGACCTGTCGTAAGGTCCACAACATAATCTTTTATGTCAATTTTCGTGAAGTCCCCGGAATTATAGAGTTTTTCATGGACAAGAGACATGGAAAGTATCCTGTTCTGGCATTCTTTAAAGATTTCGATATTTTTCCGGTCAGTTAAATATCCGGATTGGAGTCTTAACAGGCTGGATATTATCTGCATGTTATTCTTGACCCTGTGGTGAACCTCTTTCAAAAGAACTTCTTTTTCCTTGAGGGATTCTTTGATTTTTTCCTCATTAAGCTTGCGTTCGGTGATATCCCGTAATATGTCTCTGGAACCTATGACCTTATCACCGTCTTTTATTGCCGATGAATTGATTTCGACATCAATTAAGCGCCCGTCTTTCCTGATTATTTTACCAGTAAATTTTTCATAAAAACCGAATTTACTTAATTTTTGAAACTCAAGTTTAGACGTCATGTGCAGTTCAGGTGGAATAATGTCAAATATATTCATTTTCAGCAATTCTTTCCTCTGGTAACCCGACACTTCCACTGCTTTTTTGTTCACGTCTTTATAATTTAAATTTGAATCAAGGATGAAGATTGCATCATTTGCATTCTCGAATAAATCCCTGTATTTTTTCTCGGATTGCTGCAGTGCCCTCCATGCCCACCTGCCCTCTGTAATGTCCCTGAATATCCCTGAAATTCCTGCAATATTATTATCTGCATCTTTAAGGGGAGAAATTGTCATACTTACATCCATGGTTGTACCATCTTTGCGCTGGAATACAATCTCCCGTCCGGGAACAACTTCTCCATTCATAACCTTATTTATAATCCTGTTATAATCATCCGCCGCATCAGGGGGAACAATTAATGACCTGACATTTTTTCCTGTGGTCTCCCATGCCATCCACCCGAATACTTTTTCTGCAGAAAAATTCCACGAAGTTACCCTTCCTTCAAGGTCGGTTATCACTATTGCATCGTTGGTGTTATCAAATAAGTTACGGTACTTTTCCCCGGCTTCACCAAGAGCTTCATGTTTAGCCAGTTCGAATTTATCGTGATACTGTTTTATACGCAGCAGTGATTTAAGCCTCAAACCCAGTTCATTTAAGTCAACAGGCTTAGCCAGCACATCGTCAGCACCCGCATCTACCCCTTTAACCTTTTCACTCCACTCGTTCAGGGATGTTAACATCAATAAAGGTATGTATAAGGTTTTATCATCCCCCTTAAGTTTTCTGCATACCTCAAACCCGCTTATTCCCTGCATCATGGTATCCAGGAGTATAAGGTCGGGATTGGTATTTTCCGCTTTTTCCAGAGCCTCCGTCCCATAATTTGCAGTTACGATATCATAATCGGCAGACAGGTATGTTTTAAGCAGGTCAATATTCGATTTCTCATCATCCACAACCAGTATTTTCGGTTTATTCATGCTTAAAACACCATAATATACGCAATAAATATTAATAACCCGCTCATTAAAGTAGCCTATGATTATTATTAGTATTAGGGAACTTATTTATGGTAAGCAATTGTTTTTATTACATTGCAGTCAGGAAAAAATAACCAGCTTTAAAATCCACCGGGATTGTGTAAACAAGCCTTAATACAGCCAGGAGGTGAATCCGGGACGTGAAGAATGATGATAACGCACAGGTAACAATAGACTATATAACTGGTATAGGCATTTTTCTTATTTCGATTGCCTTTGTATTCCAGTTTATGTACACTTTATTTATCCCTTTCCACTCTGGTACTGACGAGGCTGTGGTGGCTGCTGACAGGGCAAGCCTGGTGCTTGTGGAACGCGTACTCAGGGCAGAAGATTCTGGAACGTTAAACGTGGTGGAACTGTCCAGGCTTGAATCCTTCATTACAACTAAATTAAATTTTTCCAATGATACAAATTATAATAATGGGCTTCGTGAAGCCGGTCTTTTCAGCAATCATATCATTTTTGACCTGAATGTTTCAGTAACAAGCCTGTCAGGTGATACCATGTATGAGGGCGGTCCCGAACTCCCGGATAATACCAATATCGGGCAAGCCAGCCAGGTTGTGCTGCTTGTAAACACTTCAACAGGGTACAGTGAACCTGCTGTTATTTCTGTGAGGGTCTGGTGATGTTCGACGATAAAGCCCAGCTGCATACGATGGAAGGCGTAGCTGCTGCCACACTAATCCTGCTTGTCATTCTTTACGCAATTGATGCAACATCCATGACTCCCCTGACATCATCGACTTCAGGGGTGCACATGGAACTGGAACTCAGGTCACTGGGCACTGGCATATTAAATACGCTCGATTATGCAGAACCCGGGTACAGATCAAAAATCAATTACGATATTTCCGGGTGGAACGGCTCCCGGTATGTCTGGAACGGGGAAGAGTATGCAGGGTTTATAGATGACACTGAATATCTCGATAATAACCTTACAGGGTTACTCAGGGCTGTACTGGTAAATGAATCCATAGCCCATAATCTCGAACTGGTTTATATTACAATCCAGGATAATGCAACGAATTCAGCCCGTTCTAAATTAATATATAACGGCGACCCCTCTGATAATGCCGTGATTGTTTCCAGGAAAATTATCCTGCACGACGATGATATTAACGTGACATCAAATCCTTATAACCCGATAAAAGACATTGACGGGGCAACAAACCTCTGGAATATTGTTGATGTTAATCTTATCCTCTGGAGGCTGTGATGGGACTGATAGATAACAGGGACGCACAGTTCATGCTGCTGGCAGCTTTTATTATCGGTATAGGGCTTGTTGTTACCACTACCATGCTAAACAGCATCATTTTTGAGAGCAACCTTGCGATTGATGCTGGTAACGACCCCTCGAAAAACGAGATAGCAAACCTTTTGGAGATAACAAGGGATGAAATGAGGAATGCGTACAGGAACGCGAATGGTACAAACGATAACTTCACAAAACAGATGCAGAATTTCAGCGCATACATTCCCCTGGTTTATGCCAGGTATGGCGGAGGTGTCAATATTACGTGGAATATCAGTAACTGGAACGATACCATACGTGCTAATTTTACTAAAAACGGTACTGCCGGGGGTGAGCCGAACTGGACTGTTGTGGAAAATGTTAATAACATCACGGTTTTTGCGCTTGAAAGTTTTGGTACAGAAGGCTATTTCCTGATTAATGTGACAAACAGTTCAGGCAGTATATGGTCTATGAACATTTCATCAGGTCAAATCGATGTAACAAATAAAACTGGTGGCGTTTCAAGTAATAGTTTTGATCCT
>JACUTP010000121.1 GCA_014859785.1 Candidatus Methanoperedentaceae archaeon
TACGGCAATTTTTGCCGCATTTATACGTCAGTTTGCCAGCATCATTAATAATTAATACCTATAAACCCAACCTGAGTATATTATGACATCTAAAAATGACAGGCATGTAATGGAAGCCCTTGGCAAGACAAGGGTTGTCGTGGAAAACGGGAAAGTTGTCGAAGTCGGGGAGCCGCAGACAGAGTACTGCCCCATATTTGACAAGGTTCGCGGTATAAAGAAATTCACTTCGAAAACCGCTAAGGAAAATATTGAATTCAGGATAAAGGACTTCGGTATTTTCACAGAAGACAGGGAGCTTGAGATGGAAATTTTCGTTGGCTTTGGTGCAAGCGAGACCTTCATGACAGGACTGCGGCGAGGATTGATTGATTCCTGTGTTACGGCATGTGACGGCGCTGGAACAGTAATTACAAGCAACCCGAAGCTTACGCAGGGTATGGGTTCAAGGATTTCAGGACTTTCGGAAACCACACCAATCCCGAAACTCATTTCACGGATACAGGAACTGGGTGGTGTTGTACTTGACCCTGAAACCGCAAAACTTGACCAGGTAGAAGGCGTTAAAAAGGCAATTGGAATGGGGTTTAAGAATATAGGCGTATCTGTCACAAACCCGGAGGACATGCGGGAAATCCGTGTGCTTGAAGAGAAACACGGTGTTTCAGTCGTGGGTTTCGGCGTTCATACAACAGGTATGGCAGAGGATGAGGCTAAGGAATTTATCAGGCTTGTGGATATGACAACAGGATGCACATCCAGGTGGATCCGGGGATGCATCGCAGGGCATACCATTGCCCAGTTCGGGACTGCGATTCCGATTTTTGCCATAAGCCAGTGCGGGAAGGAGCTTCTTCTTGAACGTGCAAAGGAAGTAACTGACCCAATCCTGATAAATACCATGAAACTTCCGGTGCAGCCTGAGGAAAAACAGCCAAGACCGCTTATTTAGTCCTGTTTAAGGTGCTTGAATTACTTCTCAATAATAGTCTCCTCAATCCTTATCCCGAAATGCCGAGCTGCCGCCTCGAAATATACCATTACCTCATCGCCTTCCTTGAGGTCGGTTACAGGCACAGGTTTCCCGTCTTTCCCGACAAGCTTTATGGTTTCAGCATTCTGGAGCAGGGTCTTAATCCTTGTTCCTTCAACTTCCGCTTCCACAAGCATCAAGGGTCGTCTCTCGATTTTGACCCTGCCGATAACAGCCTGCCGGGTTTCACCATTTGAGTTTATTAGCAGTACGTCGTCACCTGAATTGAGTTCCGAAAGATAGCGCGTCTTCTCACCTATCCTTATGTAGGCATGAACCGCGCCGGCGTTCACCCTGAACGGGCGGGCTGCAACGTAAGGGCTTTCATCTGATTCGGAATTCACAAGAAACAAACCGTTACTCTGTGAACCTATAAGCATTCCCTCACCCGGAACCATAAGTGATGCCGTATCAACACAGACACGGTCACCCATTCCTACCTGTTTTACCTTTGTAACCTTTGCCGGGACAAGAGGGATTTTTTCCATTCCAGACCTGTCCCTTACGGCAATGGTCTTCTTAATCTCCGAAAGGTTATCCGTTTCAAGAAGCACACCATCAGCGCCGTGTTCAAGAGTTTCAAGTGCAAGCTTTGCCTCATCTGAATTCCGGACGCCTGCTATAATCCCAACATCAAGTGTCTGGAGACCTGCAATCAGGTTCTCAAGAGGGATGACTTTCCAGTCAGTACCGATAACTATCAGGTGGTCGCATGATTTCCCGAGTTCTACTGCGAACTGCTCGTATTTCTTGTTCTTTATAACCACAAACCCTGCAACTGTTTTACCTTCCCTGACAAGCTGGTTTGCCCTTGCAATATCCTCTGAACCAGATATTTCGGAAGGGAGAGGTTTTGTCCCGTCACCTTCACTTCCGATTCCAACGACCACGATATCAGCTTCGTTATCAGGCGCTGCAACCATGATATTGCATAGTTCTTTTGCCCTTGCAACATCTCCGGCTTTCAGGAGTACGCAGTCTGCCCCGGATTCGATTCCTGTGGTAACCAGGGTCTTGTTGTCATCCCAGTTTCCGCCATCTGCTTTTATCCAGACGGCTTTTTCATTTCTCACCGCAGTGCCTCCATGGCTTCTTCCACGCTTCTGCCTTTGTGGACAACAAGCGTAAGTGCGCGCGTCATTGCACCCGGGTTATCGTGCTGGAATACATTCCGCCCTATTGCCACACCTCTTCCTCCTGCCTCGACCGCATCACGCACCATTGCAAGGAACTCTTCATCAGAATTTGCCTTTGGTCCGCCTGCCATGACCACGGGCACAGGACAGCCTTCCACTACTGTTTTGAATGAGTCCGCATCACCTGTAAAATTGGTTTTAATTATATCTGCCCCGAGTTCTGCTCCTGCGCGGGCTACGTGTGCAACTGCTTCAGGGTCGTTTGGGTCTTTTATGTTCTTTCCGCGGGGATACATCATCGCGATTAGCGGCATTCCCCAGTGGTTGCAATCTTCTGCCACCATCCCGAGTTTATGTAACTGGGAGGATTCTGTTTCAGAGCCGATATTGATATGCACGCTGACAGCATCAGCACCCATCTTGAGTGCCTCTTCTACAGTACATACCTGAACCTTATCGTTAGGGTCAGGACCAAGGGATGTGGAAGCGCTCAGGTGTATGATGAGACCGATATCCCGACCGTACCCGCGGTGTCCGTGCTGCGGCATACCTTTCTGTAAAAGTACTGCATTTGCTCCGCCATCTGCAACCCTGTTAACAATCTCTGCAAGGTCTATAATCCCTTTAATCGGGCCCATTGATGTACCGTGATCCATAGGAATAATTACCATGTTCCCGCTTTCCCTGTCCATTATACGTTCAAGACGAATTTTCTTACCGATTTCTGTCAATTTAAATCACCATTCCATGTTACTGTGTTACACACTTACACATTATTACGGCATATATATTTATCGCCATGTGCAACCACCTCATTTATATAGAAGTAAAAACAATCGAATTTTGATGAACAAGGAATTGCTTATATTACGGGTTATCTCGGTATTAAGCAAAGCTGGTTTTATAATTTCCGCACGCTGCGATATCAGGCCAAGGAGTTTTGACATAGCAGCAAGACAGGACGAGCTATTATTGCTAATTAAAGTACTGTACAATATTGACGGGTTAAACGAAGAAACAGCAAACGAGATTGTATACATTTCCAAACACCTTGACGGGCACCCGGTAATAATAGGTGAAAAAACCCGCGACCACTCCCTTGAATCTGGTGTTGTTTACTTCAGGTACGGAATCCCTGCAATAGATGCGGATACACTGCACGATTATTTCATCGAGGAAACGCCGCCACTAATTTATGCAGCACATGGCGGGCTGTACGTGAATATAGATGGTGAAACCCTGAAAAATGAACGGAACAGGAAAAACACATCACTCGGAACGCTTGCTACCCATCTCGGAGTTTCAAGAAGGACAATCAGCAAGTACGAAGAGGGTGAAATGGCTGCCAGCGTGGACGTTGCCGTTAAACTTGAAGAAATAATGGACAGGGGATTTGCAACCGCTGTTAACCTTTTTGATGAAGTTCGTGTTAATGAGGAAATAAAACGCGAAAGTAGCTGTAACGACTCAACGGATATTCTTTCCAAACTTGAGGAAATCGGGTTTGACGTACTGCCAACATGGCATGCGCCTTTTGACGCAGTATCTCTCTCCTCAGGTCGTAAAAACGAAAATGCAAAGATATTGACAGGTGTTGGTGAATTTACAAATACCATGCTCAAGAAAGCACATCTTATGAGCAGCATCTCAGAAGTCACCCTGACCCAATCACTCCTTATTGTTAACGGGGTCATTAAAGCGAAAAATATTGAGAAAACAATCCTTGTGGAGACAAAAGAACTCAATAATTTCGATGATAGTGACGATTTTATAAACCTTATTGAAGAACGGCGGGGCAAAATAAAGGTTTCATGATACGGCAGTAAATACTATCAATAGAAATGCCGCCCACAAAATTGGAATATACTGCGAAAATGATTTCTCTTATAAGTGACTTATTTAAATGGTATAAAAGGTGGACAGATGGCTGGAAAAATTGACTGGTATGACGAATTTGTTAAACCGGACCATAAACCCATAAATGACGAGATGGTTTGCCTGTATTATTTTGAACCTGCAAAAGGCATAACCGCAGAAGAAGCGGCAGGGAGAATCGCTTCTGAAAGTTCAGCAGGTACATGGACAACATTGCACGACCTTCCTGCAAGGGTTGAGAAAATAAAAGCCCACGCTTTTGAAATAAAAGGCAAATACGTGAAAGTGGCTTACCCGCTTGACCTCTGGGAGCCTGGAAACGCACCACAGTTATTGAGCGGGATTGCAGGCAATATCTTTGGTATGAAGGCGTTGCGAAACCTCAGGCTTGTGGATGCAACGCTTCCTGAAAAATACATCCGGTCTTTCAGGGGACCTAACCACGGGGTTAAAGGCATCCGCTCAATCCTTAATATCAAGAAGCGCCCGATAACCGGTGCTGTCCCGAAACCGAAAATCGGGTTTACCGCGGCAGAGCATGCAGGTGTTGCATTTGAAACATGGATGGGCGGGTTTGACCTCTGTAAAGATGACGAGAACCTCACATCCACTTCGTTTAACCGCTTTGAAGACAGGGTTGAAAAAATGGCAAAGCTCAGGGACAGGGCTGAAACACAAACAGGAGAACAGAAAGACGCACTGCTGAACATAACCGGGGAAACTAACGAGATGATACGAAAAGCCCGTCTACTTCACGATAACGGATGGGGGTTTGCCATGATTGACGTGGTTACGTGCGGAACAGCATCGGTGCAGACCCTGCGGGATGAGTGTGCAGACCTTGGTATTGCAATCCATGCTCACCGCGCCATGCATGCTGCGTTTGACCGCAACCCGAAACACGGGATTTCCATGTATTTCCTTGCAAAGATAATGAGACTCATTGGTGTTGATGAAATACATGTCGGAACTGCTGTCGGGAAACTTGTCGGGACAAAAAAAGAAGTATCCGGCATTGCCGGCATGCTTCGCGAAAATAAAGTGGCAGGACCCTATCTCTCGCAGGACTGGGGTTCGATTAAACCTGTGATGCCCGTTTCTTCAGGCGGGCTTCATCCTGGTCTTGTACCACCTGTGATGAATCTATTCGGTAATGATTTTACCCTTCTTGTCAGCGGAGGAATACACGGGCATCCGGCTGGAACACGTGCAGGAGCGGCTGCTGTCATGCAGGCAATTGATGCTGTAATGGAGGGAATTGATTTAAACGAATACGCCAAAAAAAATAAAGAATTGAAGCAGGCACTTGATAAATGGGAATACCTGAAACCAAGATAATGCTTCTGGTTTTACCACATTTATCGTATGGTTATTCCGGGGATTCCTGTGAAAATAGTTTTTTCATCATTCCGCGCCTGTGCCAAAATTGACGTTTGTTTCTTTTTTAGTTGATTTTTTACTGGCGGTCTTCTTCTTTGGTTTTGCCTTATTTTTATCAGTTACTTCTACAGGTTTCGCATATGCCTTCTCGATGGCAGGCTTTTTCCCGGTTTTTGCTTCCTCTGCCCCTGTTTTTTCCACGTCACTCTTCTTGATAACAGGTTTTTTTCCGGTTTTTGC
>JACUTP010000122.1 GCA_014859785.1 Candidatus Methanoperedentaceae archaeon
GAATTACCGATTCTGTAAAATGCTCCAGTCTGTGGGATAACATGCTCAATACCCCGGAAAATTTTCACTATGTATCATGGCGTCTTGAATTCTCAATGTTTTAAGGATTTCAATTGAACCTGTTACAAGGGACGGCGGACCGCAAACATAGAAAACACGTTCTTTATAATCGGGTATCTCTTCTTTGACCATCTGAACGTCTATATGACCGCGCCTTCCTTTCCATTTCTCATCTGGCCGGGACAGTGTATGGATTACCCTGAGGTTTTGATTTACCTTTTCCAGGTGATCCAGTTCTTCCTTGAAAACTATGCTTTCTTCATTCCTGTTTCCGTATAATAAAGTAATGCGGCAGTTCATTCCCTTATCAGTGCAATATTTAATCATGCTTCTAAGAGGCGTTATGCCTATGCCCCCGGTTATCATCCCTACTCTGGGATACTCGCCTTTGTAGGTAAAATCTCCATAGGGAGCATCAAGGTATGCCCAATCTCCGATTTTAAGCCTGTCAAGAGCTACAGAGAACTCATGGTCTGTAATCTTTTTTGTGAATTCGATGAACTCCTTTTCCGTCGGGCTGCTTGATATCGTAAAATGCTTTGTGATTTTTTTACCCTCGCTCAGAATTGTTACGAATAAAAATTGACCGGGATCGTAGTCAAACCCCTGAGGTCTTTTGAACCTGAAGCTCTTTACATCTGGTGTTCGTTTGATTATCTCGTAGACACTGGTTTCAAATCTGAACATTTGCGATCACTTCTTTCGGTTGAAGGGTTCCTGAAATTGAAAGTTTCTTTCGATGATGACTTTACCCATTTTCTGCCGATAAACATCCTGTATTTTCTACCATATATTCAAAAACATTGTAAACATCGCATCTTTATTTTATCATTTTAAAAAAATTAACAATGAACTCATGAAAACTCAGGTTGTTTCAGTTCGTATTAGTTCGTTGTTTTTTTTTATATTTTTCCTGTCATGGCTGAACTCTGTTAATCTTCTCTTTTGCTCTTGCAGAAGCCTTTCCGATCCATATGGTGGCAATAACTGCTATTATGGTTACTATAATTGCATATGAAACCATAGCCACAATACTTTCTGCTGTTCCTAATACTTCTTCGAAGATTGCAATAATGGCACCATTCCACGCCAGAGCCGCAACCAGTCCAAAAGCAGCAGTCATAAGAGCGGCTATCTTTTCAATAACCTCCGAACTAACCATTATCTTTTCACCCCATAATTTAATTTATGTTTCTTAGTTATAAAGTTATCTTATAAAATTTTTTTATGGTGCAGTTATTCTAACCAGGTTTACCCAATATTTATATGCCTCACAATCAATATAAACTACATGCGATTTGCCCTGAAATTAGCTTACATCGGCACTGATTACCACGGTTTCCAGATACAGCCCGCCGTAAGGACTGTTGAAGGGGAACTCCTGCGGGCACTTGCAGAACTGGACATAATCAGCAACCGGCACGAAGCAAAATACATGGCAGCAGGACGAACTGACAGGGGCGTACATGCACTCGGTCAGGTCATAGCATTTGATACTGACAATCCCGGCATGGTAATACCGAAGGCAATCAACAGCAAGCTTCCTGATAATATATGGACATACGCAAAAGCCCGGGTTCCAGACGACTTTGACCCGCGCCGGGATGCCATGGAGCGGGAATACAGGTACATCATGTGCGGGAAATTCAACATATCCATGCTAAGGAAGGCATCCAGCATACTGAAAGGGGTGCACGAATTCACAAACTTCAGCACCCGTGATGAAGACAGGACAAACATCTGCAATATCGAAAAAATAGAGGTGCGCGTGGAAGGGGATTTCACGATAATAGATATACATGCTAACTATTTCCTGTGGCACATGGTGAGAAAAATAGCAACAGCGTTAAAAATGATTGGCAGCGGTGCAAGGAACATTTCATGGCTGGAACAGATGCTGAACCCCTCGGAATTTACTGAAGGTCTTGAACCTGCCCCGGCACATGGCTTGATTTTCAAGAAGATAGAGTATAAAAATATATGCTGGGTTGAAGATAAATACGCCATCAAGTCAATAAAAGAAAACCTTGGCGAGCTATTTTTATACTACGGTGTAATGGCTGAAATTCTAAAAGACTTAAAAGAAGGCATGGAATCCTGATATGCTGCTTGCATTCGAACTATCAGGAGAGCACAGGACGCTTCCGGAATCCGAGGTGATTGCATGCCTTGAGTCAGTAAATGCCGGGTTCAGGGTGCACATTTCACCTGACGGCTGTCTTGTTATCGACCTGGAAGACGGCAGCGACAGGATTGTTAACATCCTCACGGAAAAACTTTCCATGACCCATAACATCATGAGAGTCCTTGAAATCGGGGGGCAGGACGAAAATGAAATACTGGATATGGTGGAAAATTGCGGTTTTGAACCTTCCGGAACATACAGCATCAGGGTAAGACGCATTAAACAGTATTCCACTGTAAGTACTGAAAGGATGGAGCAGGAAATTGGCAGGATTTATTTCAGGAAAGGGTACAGGGCTGATTTGAAAAACCCAAAAACACGGTTCAGGCTGCTGCTAACAGAAGACAAAAGCATCTTCGGGTATATCGCAGCATCGATTGACAGGGGTGCATTCGATTTGCGGAAACCGCATTACAAACCGTTCTTTTACCCTGGTGTACTTATGCCGCGTGTTGCCCGCGCACTTGTAAATATATCAAAACCCGGAAAATACCTTCTTGACCCTTTCTGCGGCACAGCAGGGGTTCTGGTCGAAGCCGGCCTTATGGGCATAAAGGTTATCGGGGGAGATGTCCAGCGAAAACTCCTTCTCGGTGCCAGGATGAATCTTGAACACTATGGTACGGACTATACCCTGATGTACCAGGACGCATGCCGTTTATCCCTCAGGGATGAAAGTGTTGATTCCGTAGTCACTGACCCGCCATACGGCAGGTCGGCATTAATCGAGGCGCAGTCAATTGAGCATTTACTTGAGGAATCGTTAAAGGAGATATACCGAGTATTAAAAAAAGGCAGACGTACAGTCTTTATCTCCCAGCGTCCTATTGAGGCAGTAATCAAGCTCACGGGTTTTAGGATTTCTGAAATGCATTTGCAGAGGGTGCATAAAAGTCTTACAAGGCACATCTACGTGCTTGAAAAATAAATGTCCGGTTATTTTTTATCCACGGAGATAATTACGTTGGCACGTCCTTTCTTTATTTTCGTGACAAGACCCCTGCTCTCAAGGTCTGTTATCATGAGGCTGACCTTTGCTTCAGAATAGTGTAGTTTTTTTCGAAGCTCCTTCTGGGTCACCCGCCCGCCCATGCCATGAACCAGAACAAGAAGTTCGCGCAGGTCGGCAGGGAGTCCAGCGCCTTCAATTTCAGTTGTTTCTTCAGAAACCGGAATATTTACATCATTTTCATTTCCGGGAGCATGGACTGTATTTTTTTTATTCATGTACAGGTACCCCAGAGCAAAGGCAGCACCCAAGAATAACCCTAAAACCAAAATGTAACCATTCAGGTTATTATCCTTGTTTATTCCAACATCTGCCAGGTTAATGTCACCGAGAAACTCATGTTCCATACCAGTGGGTGGGAACAAAATGAGGTCTATTATGAACTCCCCCTCAATGTCTATAATTACCTCTTCTTCGGTAAAGTATTCAAGAACGTTGTTCCTATAGTACTTTGCTGTTACCAGGTAGCTGCCAGGCTGCAAGTCGAATGAATACCTGCCGTCTGTTGCCACTTTTGACTGTGCCGGAGTTGAATTTACTTCAACCATCACATTTTTAAGGGGGGTTTCAAAATCCGACCATGAGTAAACAGTACCATGGATGCCTGCTGCAAGCGCACCTGGTATAATGCCGTAAATTAACAAAATTATTATGAATAACAGCTTTTTCGATTGCACATGCTTTAATCTTAAAAATGAGTATATATAGTTTATTGTAAAGTTAAAAAAGCATTCAGGGTTGCCTATAAAGTATTATAAAGCGTAAAAAAACTTAAAATTATGAAGATATAAAAGTATGTTTATTTATTCGGGAGTTAAAGTAAGTATCAGGCAATCGCCTGAAGTCGAAGGCAGGTGATGTGTCTTAAGTTAAGGAAGTATGAAAATGGTACAGAAGGAAACAAAAAACAGGAACCAGCTCAGTATAATGGGACCACTGGTTGCAGTGTTGCTTGTATTGAGCCTGTTTTCAGGTATTGCAGCAGCAGATACACCCCGTGAAAAAGACCAGAAAATTAAAGAAAAATACCAGGTATACGAGGATAAATACAGGATTGCGGGGGATAAATTCAATGATGCGGAACAAAAATTCAGGGATGCAAGGAATAAGTTCAAGGCTGCTAAAGACAAAAAATCAAAAGAAGAACTGAAAGTAAGAACCGCGCAGTATCTCGGGAGCGGAATTGATAAGATGAATGCCCATCTTGAGGTCATGGCAGACAGGATTGGAAGTTCTGGAAATGACATCTTTCCATTCGATGCGGCGGCTAATATTGATACGCATATAGAAGCCCTTGAGGAAATAAGAACAAATATCCGGCAGGCAGGGACGCCCGGGGAACTTGTGGATTATGCAGGTGAATTGGAAGAACAGTGGGCCATGACAAGGCTTGAAACAAGATATACCAGCGGTATCCTGATAAACAACAGGATAGACGCGTTCATAGAAAAATCAGAAAATGTATCTGAACGGATGGATGCTGTAATCCTGGATATGGGAAGTGAGGGAAAGGATACGGCAAAACTTGAACGCATTGCTGAAAGTTTCAATAAACTAATGAATGAAGCCAGGGTTAACCACCAGTATGTCCTTGACCTCTATGAAATCCATGCAGGTTTTGACGAAAACGGCACGGTCACTGACGCCAGGGTTGCACAGTCGTTCTTAAATGAGGCAGAACGTTCACAGAAGGAGACGCATAGAATGCTTAAAGCTGCCACTAAGGAGGTGCGTGAGTTTTTCAATGAAGCTACAAAAAATAATACCAAACGCGCAGTAATAAGCGGAAATGGTACTCTTGAAGCAAGCGGAAACGGCAGGGCGGTAATAAAGGGTGATGTAAATGTTACACTATCAGCTATAAACGGCACACTTGTTGTGTCAAACAACAGCGAGGTTACAACCGACGGAACAGGGACAATAGAGGAACTCGGTAACGGGAACATCAAATACGAAGGGTTTGGCTCTGCGACAATTTCCGGTGAACGCATAACTGTTGAGATTTCAGGCAACGGTATTGAACTGAAAGCCAATGGAACGGGTACTGCCATCCTGAACGGAAAAGGTACGTATAAGACAGAAGGCAGTTTCGGGACAGGCGGGGAATGGAAACAGGAGGATTAAAAAATGAAGGTGGTTTATATACTCATTGTGCTTATGGTCGCAGCTTCTGCACTGGGCTGTGTGGATAGGAAC
This sequence comes from Candidatus Methanoperedentaceae archaeon, assembly GCA_014859785.1. Lineage (GTDB taxonomy): Archaea > Halobacteriota > Methanosarcinia > Methanosarcinales > Methanoperedenaceae > Methanoperedens_A. Next base: position 5,451 of record JACUTP010000122.1, read on the forward strand.
ACCCCTGACACCGCCGTCCCCGGACAGCAGGATGCTGTTTCACCGGCTCCTGGGCAAACTTCCGGGCAAACAGACGAATTCGGGATAGAAAGTGACCTGGAAATCCTGGATATGATGTTCAACGACACCGCGATGGACATATCCTTTGAGGTAATCGATGATACGTTTACCTGATTTTCTTTTTTTCCAGGTTTTTACATTGCAGGATT
>JACUTP010000123.1 GCA_014859785.1 Candidatus Methanoperedentaceae archaeon
CTTTTGAAGAAGATGGGGAAGCTTTGAATTTGAGTAATGCCCAGGGGTTGCCAGTCAAGAAAGCCTACGGCAAAATTATTGGCACCGAACTGATACGAACTCAAAACTAACTCACGGAGTTCGTTTCAGTTCGTCCGAGTTCGCTGTTTTTATCACATGCCTCATTTTTCCAGCAAGGGGATAAGAAAATGCGTTTATACTTTCCTATACGTTGAAAAATCGGGAATATGTAAATCCGGGTTTGGGCAATATTAATAAGCAATGGTGTCATTTTGAGTGGAATATCAGCCGAGGTAGCCAAGCGGCCTACGGCGCCGGTCTTGAAAACCGGTGGGGCTTTGCCCCACGGGAGTTCAAATCTCCCCCTCGGCGCCATTTATTCGTCAATGATGTTGGTTTTGCCCAAAAATTAATCTTAATATAATGACAGGAACCGATTCCTTACCCGGACTTAAGAACCTTATTTTACATCTCGGTTACCATGAAACCGCAACACAGGACATAATAGCCGAACTGGATGTGTTATTTGATGAAATAGCATTCGATAAGACAAAGCAGGCTGTTGATGCAGCAATTCAACAAAAAGATACAGAAAGCCTTAAAAAGTCCCTTAAAGACCTGGTGACAAGCCTTGAGGGCAGGGGATTTTACCGCCCTGATTATCCTGCTCCACTTATTGTACTTCTTGTCAACGGCTTAAATCTCAGGGAAGAGGACATCTTTTCGGTTCTCGGGAAATCCAACCTTACCCGGGATGAAAAACTGGAAGAGATGGAACTTCTTGCATCATGTGCTGCTATCACCCAGCTTGGGTACATACTTCTCAGCTGCCTGATGCCGGATGTCAAAGCAGCTAACGCCGGTCCGCATGTATTCCTATTAATCGACAGTTTTTCAAAGGATTCGTTTGTTTTCGTGGATTTCAGTATCGATTCCATAATAGAGGTGCCGGCAGGTATTTTTTCAGGTGACGGGGAAAACTATTCCCTTATTGAAGACGTGGAACTTCCTGATGGCGAAACATCACAACTGGTAAAAGAATATTATTCTTTTTTCCAGGTAACCCGGAATAATGGTCTAACACACAACATCCACAATAACATAGGCAATACATATGAAAGGGTCGGGGAATTCGGGAAGGCAATTGATGAACTCACACAGGCAATAAGGCTGAACACTGGCTATATCGAGGCGCATAATAATCTTGCAGTTGCCAGGTTTAAGAACGGGGAACCCGATAAGGCAATAAAGCTTCTTCAAAAAGCCATGAAACTGTATCCCCGGTATGCTGAAGCCCGAAGCAACCTCGGGAATATTTTCTTATCAATGCAAAGGTACGATGATGCAATCAGCGAAATGGAAGAAGCTCTCAGGCTTAAACCGGGTTTTGCAGGCGGGTATAACAATCTCGGGAATATCTATGCAGAACTGGAGAGGACCGACGAGGCTATTGAAAAGTTCACGGAGGCTATCAGGCTTGACCCGGATTATGCCCTTGCCCATAACAATCTCGGTAATATGTTTGCAGCGTCAGGTAAATATGAGATGGCAATCACGGAGTTTGAAGAGGCGGTCAGGACCGCACCCGGATTAACAGAGGCTTACCATGGGCTGGCTTGTGTTTATTATGAACTGGGTAGTGTGGATAAAGCTGTACATGCATGGGCAAGGGCTGTTATTCTTGAGCCCGGACTTATGGATTCAGTTCCTGACAGCCTGATGCTCAAGGTCAGCAAAGGTGTTTCAAGGATGAAACGGGGTGTATAACGTATTGCGTATTATCTTTAGAAAGGAATTAATATAATACTGGAGTTACGACAGGATTTTTTGGACTTTTTCAGCCGCTTTTTTTAATTCATTTAATATCAAGCCGATAAAACCTTCTTCCCCGACAAGAACAACAATCAACGCATCATGACCTGCCGCATAAGTAATAAGATGTTTATCTTGTGTTTCCACTATAATAGATTTTGTTTTTTCGTTGCTAAGGCGCAAGATAGTGGATTGTGCGGACATATATAAAGTTGCGGTAAGTGCGGCAAAAGCTTCACCTGTGGTTCCTGTACCCAAATTTCCGGAAGCCATTAATAATCCCTGTTTTGAAACAATAGCAGAAAGTTCTATACCGCCAACTGATTCCAGGTCACCAAGTATTTTTCCGAGGTATTCAGTTATTGTTTCCATTTGCTTCTCCGGTATATTCAACTGAACGTAAACGACTTGATAATTTATAGAAGTTATTGAAGAAATACATCTCACATCAGGCAAACATTCCCACAGAATGCCGGGAAGTTTTAGCTGATGAAACTATTATTTTCTCTATTGCATCCTGGAAATCAGCAACTGAAACACTGTCCCGGTCTTCCCTTACTGCAAACATACCTGCTTCCATAACAACCGCCCTGAGGTCAGAACCACTTGCACCTTCTGTTAGACTGGATAATTTCCCAAAATCAATATTCCCGGAGAGCCTCATTTTCCTTGAATGTATTTTAAGGATTAATTCCCTTGCTTCTTTATCAGGCATTGGTATTGGTATTATCCTGTCAAACCTGCCGGGTCTTAAAAGAGCAGGGTCGAGAATATCATGCCTGTTTGTTGCTGCTATTATCCTGATATCCCCCCGATTATCAAACCCGTCCATCTCGGCAAGTAACTGCATCAACGTACGCTGGACTTCCCTGTCCCCCGACGTTGCGGTATCAAGGCGCTTTGCTCCGATTGAATCAAGTTCGTCAATGAATATAATAGTAGGGGATTTTTCTTTTGCCATCTTGAACATGTCCCTGACAAGACGTGCCCCTTCCCCGATATATTTCTGGACGAGTTCAGAACCCACTATCCTGATAAATCTGGCATTTGTCTGGCTGGCAACTGCTCTGGCAAGAAGTGTTTTTCCGGTTCCCGGAGGACCGTACAGCAGCACCCCTTTAGGCGGTTCTATCCCGATACGCTCAAACGCTTCAGGTCTTGTAAGCGGATATTCAACAGTTTCCCTTACCTCACGTATCTGGTCATCAAGACCGCCCACATCAGAATAAGATGATTCCGATGGATCTATAACCTCCATTCCGCATACTAAAGGATTGCGTGACGGCGGCAGGATACCTATTACTGCAAGGGTCTGGTAATTCAGGCTGACCTGTGTTCCGGGTATTAGTTCCGAACTGTTTAATAACTGCGATGCATTTACTACGAACTGCGGTCCGTTACTGCTCCTGATAATTATTTTCCCGTTTTCCAGCACATCCATAACAGTACCGACAACATGCGGAGGAGTTTTGAGCTTTTCAAGTTCGCTTTTTAACTGACGCAATTCCCTTTCGTACTTGAGTTTCTGGGTTTCTGTATGACGTTTTTCCTGTTCAATCTTTGTTGTCTGTTCCTTGAGCAGGTTATTTCTTTCCTCAAGTGTCTTGATACGGTCTATCAAATAGCGGGAAAAATCATCACTTCCCATTGAAAAGGGGCTTCCGCTTGTTTCCTCTATTTCAGGCATGTTGGTCTCCGAATGATATTTAAGCACAGAGGATATATAAGAGTTTTCGTTGAGTTGATGAAATGCAATGTGAAATATGCGGCAGTGACATAAAGGATAAACCGGTTAAGATAACCCTGGAAGGAACCATCCTGAATGCATGCGGTAAATGTTCACATTACGGGAAAACATCTGATAAATGGTCGCCGGTATCCAGGAAAATGTCGCCAACTGAGAAGGTATTTCCACAGCGTAAACCAAAACGGGACGTTTTTGATAAACTCGGGGATGAGATTAACCAGGATTATGCACAGATTATCAAGAATGCCAGGGAATCACAGCATCTGACAATTGAACAGCTTGCTTCAAAGATTAAGGAAAAAGCCATGTTACTTCGGAAAATAGAGAGGGAAGAACTGGTTCCGGAAGATAACTTACGGAAAAAACTTGAGAGCGAGCTTAACATCAAACTGACCGAGAGATACTCATCAGAAGACCAGCAAGGAAGCGGTTTTATCCGTGGAACGACCCTTGGCGATGTGGCTGTTATCAGGAAAAAGGCAAAATAATAATTTATGATAAACCAGGTATTGGGTGGAAACCTCAGCTTTTATAGTACGGTTCCCTCTTACCAGTCACGAGTTTCATAAGCTCCTTAATCTCTTGCGGTTTTTTATTATTTACATCCACAAGATTATCATTTCTTAAAAGGCATGGTTTAAGTTTGCCGTCTGAAGTAACCCGCAAACGTGTGCAGCTGGCACAGAAATGTGAGTTGTCAATAGGTCTGACAAGTTCAACCTCAACACCATTTATCAAATATTTTTTCCTGCGGTGCATGGAACGTTCCTTTATTTCAGAGGCTCTTGATTCAAGGAATTTTTCAACTTCGTAAATATCGACGTTATATCCTGACGTTCCATTGAAATCCATCATTTCAATAAGCTGCAGGATAACACTGCTGTCATATTGCCGGATGAAATCCATCATATCCCTGAGTTCTGTGTCATTTATGCCTTTCAGGAGAACCATGTTAAGCTTTACGGGTGTCAGCCCGCAATCAACTGCCGCATCTATTCCTTTTAACACCGGTGCTACATCCCCGCCCGTAACCATCCGGTATTTTTCAGGTGACAATGAGGGAAGGCTTATATTTACACGGTTAAGTCCACTTTCTGCAAGGCTTTCAGCCCTGTTTTCAAGGTAAATGCCGTTTGTGGTTGCCGAGATATCCTTTAATCCAGGAAGTGCACGGATAATATCCTCAAAATCCTCCCGCATCAACGGCTCACCGCCTGAGAATTTGACCTTGCTGACACCAAGTTCTTTTGCAGCACGGACTATATTTACAAATGTCTCAACCGTACATTCATTCTGTTGCTCCCTGTTATCACCTTCATGATGACAGTACATGCACCTGAGGTTGCAGCGGTTGGTGATGGATATCCTCAGGCTATTAATCGTGCGTCCGTAATCATCTGTTAACTGCATGCCTGCCTGATAACCCTTTGATGAATAATAAATTCATCCACCGCTCACAATACGCAGGATTTCAACATCGTCAGGGGTTACATTTTCGTCAAGCGGCACGGGATTGCCGTTTCTGAATACCAGCACGATTTCAGGATTGATATTCAGGGAACCAAGCAGGTTCTCGTATGTAAAATCCTCAGGAACCTCACGTGTTTCTTGTTTTACACTTCCCGATAGAATTTTTATCCTTACCTTCAAAATTCCTCTTCCCCGAACTCCTCTAACTCCAGATCTGTTTTCGTTAAGCCCTCCAGGTTTTCCTCAATTAGCTTGTTTTCAAGAAGTTCTTTTTTCTTTTCGCCTTTCCTTTCAAGGTTTCGCTTTTTCAGTTTGGACATGGTTTTAACCTCTCGTGTTCAATTAAATTATAAACAGCTACGAAAATCGAATACTCCTCAATCTGCAATACATACTTGGATTGCTGTGTTTATTAACTTTTTGTATCTTTATCAAAATATAAAAATCAACACGATAATCTATACTCTTTCTTCCCGCATCCTATTCGTTCAGCAGCATTGATATGCACCCACGGGTCAACTCCCCACACATGGTATATCGAGGCGCCGTCTCCTTTCATCCTGCTCTTGGAATTTTAGCGTTTAGTGCAGTGTATTTTTTGGTTTTTGATGGAAACCAGAAG
>JACUTP010000269.1 GCA_014859785.1 Candidatus Methanoperedentaceae archaeon
TCAATCGTAGCAGATTCAATTCGTGATTCAAAGACGGAGTGATTGTGATGACTGGCAAACGAATAATAATTGAACTGGATGAAATGGACAGCTGTGATAGTTATGCTGTGGATGAGGCAATAGAAAAAGTCCAGTACCTGATAACAACAGGATTAACATCAGGCAACAACCCGCGCTGGCGCATAGAAAACATGGAAACGGGGAGGGATTGAAATGACCCGCAAGATGGAAGATTCAGAAAAGCTTGCAGCAATACAACTGCTGTATACTGCATACTTTAACACAGACCAGGATACAGCAGCATTTGCGCCTGAGTTTTTTTATGCAGCCGGTGAAATCCTGAAAGGCACGCTCCCTGAAACACTTGAATACAGTCATATTGCCAGGGAAGAAGTGTTCGCCGAAGAACAGCCTGTCAGAGCATGCCCTCACTGTAATGCAAACCTGTTCGAAGCCGGGGTGTTTGAAACATCGGAAGGCGGTTACGCAGAGACGCAAATATCATTCAGGTATGGTGTTATGAATACGTATCCCACAACAATCCAGACCATGGATAATCTGAGCTTATTATGCGGAAGCTGCAACGGCCAGATCGATGAAGATATTGAACTTGACGAGCTGGAAGGGACATACAAAGAAGAAATTGAGGCGATAATCGAAGCGCAGGAGGGATGCACCGAATGACAGCATCTTGTGATAAAGCAATTGAGATTCTCCAGGCTACGAATGACGGTGATGGTCTTGACCCGCTTGACCTGAAGCTTGTAGAAATGGCAGTGAATGGATTCCTGAACGATAAAGGGATGGAGCGTTTCAACAAACTGCACCTGGAAATAACAACAAGTGGATACAGGAAGCCGTGGTTCCATGGAATAGAACATCTTACGATAGACAATGCGGGACTTGTTTACTGGAAAGGATTTGAGGTGGAGAATTACACCCTGTCTTATGCATTCTCAGAAAAAGCAAGGAAAGACGCTGAGGAACTGGCAAGAAGATGCA
>JACUTP010000124.1 GCA_014859785.1 Candidatus Methanoperedentaceae archaeon
CCTGTCCTTTTTTTGTCCAGGTTCTTCCGGGGTTTTTGAAATCTCCTACGTTTTCTTTCTTTTTTGCATCGACAGATATTACAGGATACCCTTGATTTATGCCAGGGACTTCTGTGAACGATGTGATGCCTGTTTTGGTACGGACCTCATTGAAATGCTGGATTCTGATATCCAGACATTTAAACGCAAGGAAGAATTCGCTCCCGATAAGGCAAAAAACCTGGTGCAATTCGCCAGACAGGTTTTCCCACAAAGATTAAGGCAAAACATGCACAATTAATTGTATGCGAATCCTTGCCCACGTCTGTTGCGCGCCATGTTTCACGTACCCCCATAAGCAATTGGAAGAAGCAGGACATGATGTGACCGGGTTTTTTTACAATCCCAATATTCATCCGTATCTGGAATACATGACCCGTCTTAAGTCACTTGAAAAATACGTTGGGGTTAAAAGTGTTGATATAATCTATAAAGACGTTTACGATATTGAAAAATACCTCAAAGGTGCGCTTGAATCACAGGACAGGTGTGCGTTTTGCTACGAATTAAGGCTTGAGGAAACGGCAAAAACCGCAAGTTCATCAAGATTCGATGCTTTCACAACAACGCTTCTTATCTCGCCGTACCAGAAACATGAATTGCTAAAAAAAACGGGTGAAAAAATCGGTGATGAATACGGTATAGAGTTCTATTACGAGGATTTCAGGAAAGGATACAGGGAATCCCGCGAGATTTCAAAAGGGCTTGAACTTTACATGCAAAAATACTGCGGCTGTATTTTCAGCGAAAAGGAGCGGTATCTCAGGCAGAAAAATCCATGATTACTTTTTCCTTAAATTCACTGAACCTGTCCTCAAGTATTGCCTGCCTTGCACCTTTTACTATCGACTGGATAAAGTACAGGTTATGTACAGATGCAAGCCTGGGAGCAAGCAGTTCCGACTCCCTGAAAAGATGATGAAGGTATGCCTTTGTATAATTCCGGCAGGTATAACACCCGCAATGCGCATCAACAGGAGCAAAATCCCGGGTAAATTTTCGCTTTGCAATATCAATACTGCCATTTGAGGTCATGAGCGTCTCGTGCCTTGCATTGCGCGTGGGAAAAGCGCTGTCAAATATATCAATACCCATTTCAATGGATTTTAGCAGTTCAACAGGCGAGCCGACACCCATCAGGTAGCGCGGCTTATTCTCTGGTACAAGCGGGATGCTGTAACGTAATACCTCGTCCATCACTTCCTTTGGCTCGCCAATTGAAAGACCTCCTATCCCGTACCCGTCAAAATCCATTGCTGTTAATTCTTTTGCGCATTTTTTCCGAAGGTCAGGAAACGTCCCGCCCTGGAGAATCGCAAATGAAAGCTGTCCCTCATTGTTTTCCACGGTCCGGGACATTTCCGCCCATTTAAGTGTCCGATTTACAGACACCTCGACAGCACCGTACTCACTCCCATAAGCAGGGCACTCATCCAGAATCATGGCAACATCGCTTCCAAGGGTTTTCTGTATCTCCATACAAAGCTGCGGTGAATAAGAATATTTTTTTCCGTCACGCGGGTTTTTGTAAGTAATACCATCGTCTGTAATCTTAAACGGGAAATCCTTGCGAATCATCTGGAAACCCCCGCTGTCTGTGAATATGCCGCCATCCCAGTTCATGAATTTATGCAGCCCCCCTGCTTCCCTGATAATATCAATTCCGGGCGCAAGGAACAGATGAAATGCATTGCTGATAAGAACCTGTGTTCCCATACCGCGCAGTTCCTCTGGCGCCAGGGTCTTAACAGTTGCTTTTGTGGCAACAGGCATGAATGCCGGTGTCTCAATAATACCGTGGTTTGTTTTAAGAATCCCTGCCCTTGCACCTGTTTTTTTGTCTTTGTGTATCAGTTCGTACATAAATTACCTGAAAATAAACATTGCATCCCCGAAGCTGTAGAACCTGTATGAGTTCGATATGGCTGCATTATAGGCAGATAACACCCGCTCTTTGCCTGCAAAAGCACTCACAAGCATTAAAAGCGTGGATTTTGGAAGATGGAAGTTTGTGATGATACCGTCAATATTTGATTTGAACCTGTAGGGCGGATGTATGAAAAGAGTGCTGAATTCATGTTTTGGTGATATTTTCCCACCCATGCATGAGCTTTCAAGTGCTTTCACGGTTGTCGTGCCGCAAACTATTGTTTTTCCTTCTGTTTCATTGATGATGCCTGCGTTATCTTCTGTAATGGAATAAAATTCAGGCTCCATCACATGCTTCTCTACATGTTCGGTTTTTACCGGCATGAAAGTCCCGATGCCGACATGAAGGGTGACGTATGCGATATTGACTCCTTTGTCCTTTATCCTGCCAAGCAGCCCTGCCGTAAAATGAAGCCCTGCCGTTGGCGCTGCAATTGAGCCTTTTTCTTTTGAATAGACGGTCTGGTAGCGGTTCTTGTCTTCGAGTTTTTCCTTGATATAAGGTGGAAGCGGCGCCTCGCCTATTTTTTCAAGAATATCTTCAAGGTTCCCGCTGCAGTTAAAATCCAGAAGGTATTTTCCTGTATTTGTGTTTTTCCTGACCTCAAGCACCTCTGCCTCAAGCTCACCGAAATAGAGTTTTGCGCCCTCCTTTATGTTTTTCCCCTGAACCAGGCATTCATACCCTGCGCCGTTTTTTGAAACAACAAGCGCTTCCACGCGACCTCCTGTGATTTTTTTGCCTTTTAGCTTTGCGGGAACAACTTTTGAATCATTAAGTACGAGGGTGTCACCCTTTTCAAAGTAATCAATAATATCAAAAAAATGCCTGTGGTGAAGCTCATCTCCCACCACCATTAATCTTGATGAATCCCTCGGCTCGATTGGGTTTTGCGCAATGAGTTCTGCCGGGAGATGGTAATCAAAACCAGTCAGTTTCATCTTGCGCTTAGTTAACATGCCGGGTTAAGTAATTTTTCTCAGGACATTGTCGGGATAAAACATTGGAATAATTGTCTAAAGCAAACTCGACAATACTGGCGCGCCACTACCATACTACAATACTATATTGTTATTTAATAGATCAGTCGTTTTCTATATTTTATACAAAAAACCATGTGATAACGTATTTTATAAACACAGTGACTTGCACTTTTTTGTTCTGCCATCCATATTTAGTACTATGGAATTCACGTTATAAGTTGCTCCAGGGCTGATCCCAACCGCAGCAAGCTGCGGGGTATAGTAATCAAATAAAAAAGTAAAGCAGGCAAAAAGCCCGCTTTTTGTCAAAAATTACTTATTCTCTTTTTTGGGTGGTTTTGGCGGTATTGTCTGGGTCCTGAAAAGGTCACTGATTGTTTCTTTCGGGGCACCCGGTGTCGGTGATTTGATATCAGTGCTCAGTCCCATGAGATGGGCTGCCAGCACAACAAGGTCGTCAACAGCAATATCTGCCTTGAGTTCATCCCTTCCGTCAATCAGGTTTCGCCTGCAGAACGGACATGTGCTTATAAGGGCTTCCGCACCTGTTACAAGTGCATCGTTTACCCTTGCGTTTGCAACAGCCTGTGCAAGGTCAGGAATACCGGCTTTTACACCGCCGCCTGCACCGCAGCATCTTTGCTCATTACGGTTCCTTTCCATTTCAATAAGCTCGATTCCTGGCATGCTCTGCAATACCTTTCTCGGTTCCTCGAACACACCGACATGCCTGCCCAGATGGCATGGATCATGGTATGTGACCTTTTTCTTGAGTTCCTTCTCCCATTTTATGTTTCCAGCTTCGAGCTGCTCTGCAAGGAACTGGGACATATGCAGTACTTCAAAAGGCAGTTCTCCACCGTATGCGCGCGGCCAGTCAATACTGGCAGCCCTGAAACATCCGGCACATGCGAATATCACACGTTTTGCACCACGTGCCTTAAGAGCTTCAACATTATGGATTGCAGCCAGTTTTGGCGTGTCGTTGATATGCTGCTGCCCTGTCCTTATAAGGGCTGAACCGCAGCACCATTCATCCTCACCGAGAACCATGAACGGAACACCGAGTTTGTTCATAATCCGTGCCGTGCTGACACTGAGAACCTGCTGGTTGTATCCTGCTGTACATCCTATGAAATAAGCTATATCAGCTTGTTCTGCAATCTCTATCTCCTCTGTCTTCCAGACGAGACGGTCTTTCTGGTCCTTCATGTACGGATTATGGTTTTCATTGATAAGTTTCGGGAAAAGGCTCTGTTTGCCGTATGGTCCGTCACCGCGCTTTACAAGGTTTGCACGGGTTGATTCCCAGAGTTCAATCGTATCAATACCTGCCGGACAGACCGTTCCGCACATACCGCATGTGGTACAGTTGTAAAGGTCGTCACAGAATTTCTTGATTTCCTCGTCCGGGATTTTCTCCGGACCGAAGATGGCTGCCTTTAAGCCAAAGCTTTTATTCATGAATTTCTTCCAGCGCAGGAGCTTGTCCCTTGGCTCGATGTCCTGGTTCTTATCCCTTCCATCATATGTCGGGCAGTATTTTACACATTCACCGCACCTGGTACATGCATCGAATTCCATTAACTGCTTGGCACTGAAATTAACAGTATTTATTGATGGTTGTTTTTTTACCATTTTTATTCTCCTCCCTTGTTGACCAGAAGTATCAGTGGAGTTGCCATGATGTGAAGATACTTGCTAAAGGGAAGGTATGCTACGCAGAACAGCAGTGTGAAAACTTCATGGAACAATACGGTAAAATTGTTAAAGAAACCAGGGGGGTAATCAGAGATTATTGCCCTCTCAACATCTGCTGCAACACGAATGTCCTGGGCATAGAACCCTGTAACAACCACAATAAGTAATCCGATAACAAGTATCCAGTCAACTTCTGCATACCGTGCCTGGATATCTGTTCCCTTGAAAAATAATCTCCTTACAATAGCAATAACAATACCTGCAACAAGCATGTATCCAAACATGTCATTCAAACCCTCAAGTGACTGCCATACACCTATAAAGTATTCCGGACCTGCGTTTTTTATGAACGGGCCGTAGAATTCTGCTCCTGCGGCAACGATTGTTAATATTAATAACCCGACCCAGCCCCAGAAAATCAATATGTGCATGAACCATTCAAGCTTCCTGCGCCTGAATGTGCGCCTCTGGAAGGCAACATCAAGTATAAGTACTTCCAGGAATTTCCCTATGCCTTTTGCAAACATCGCACCGATGATTAATTTCAGGGCACCAAACGCACCGGACGGTTCTGTTGCGCCTTCAGGGATTCCGCGTCCCCATTTGCTTAATTGTATATACATTCCAACAAGAAACAGGAATATTGATATGATTGCAACGACAACCATTATCCTGTAATCTATAAACAGCGTTTCGAATACTGTTTTTCCAAATATTGTAAGACCTTCTGACATTTTATCCTCCTATACAGTCTAAGACGGTTCATTTCCCTAAGAATCTAATTTATATTAATCTTTCGTTATAGACTGTATCAACCTCATATCCATGTATGCCACTCCTCCAGACACGTATGTTCATATAGTATGTTCATATAACCTCATAATCCACGTATGCCGCAGGCATACGTGTGTGCGCTCTCCAGAGGCGCAACTCTGGAGGTTCGTAACT
>JACUTP010000125.1 GCA_014859785.1 Candidatus Methanoperedentaceae archaeon
TGCGCCTCTGGAGGGCGCAGACACGTATGCCTTCGGCATACGTGGATTCCAGCTCCAGAAGGAAGGTTCTGGAGTTTGCGCCTCTGGAGGGCGCAGACACGTATGCCTTCGGCATACGTGGATTCCAGCTCAAGATACAGAAGTTAAAACATATCAGGAGATAAAATATGGCAGATGACCTTGGTGCGGTTACACGGGAAGCGCGTGAGATAAGCGAGAAAAGCAGGTATATTGTGAGCAGCATAGTGGACGGCGGCACTCCTGAGGGGAGGATTCGCCAGCGCTGTGTTATTGCAACAGGCGACCCTGAATTTGCAGGACTTATGAGGTTCAATAACAATGCCGTAGAAGCGGGAATTGCTGCAATAAAGAGAGCCGTTTCCATATTTACAGATATCAGGATGGCGCAGGTAGGTATCACGAAATGCGGGCATAACTGCAATGTAAGGTGCGTCCTGGATTACGGAAGCGATATCGCCAGAGAAACCGGTGTGACCCGTACATCAGCAGGTTTCATGGCGCTGGAGGATGAGCTTGAAGGCGCGATAATCGTTATAGGTAATGCGCCGTCAGCTGCACTGACCGTATGTGGAATGATACGGAATGGGCTTAAACCTGCATTGTTTGTAGCAACACCTGTTGGTTTCGTGAATGCTGCAGAATCAAAAGAGCTTGTGAGATCGCTTTATATCCCCTCCATTACCTGCGTCGGGACAAGAGGCGGGACACCTGTTGCGGTTGCTGTAGTGAACGAGCTTGTTCACATATACGCAGAAGAGTGTGGCGTATAACCCTGCCTTAATTTCCTTTCAAGCTTGCTGCTCACGTTCTCCCCTCATTTCTATATTTGTCCTGTATGCAGCGATTATCGCACCAAGAAGCATCGGGGCAGCAAATAACCCTGCAATACCGCCGACAAGACCCCCGCCGACAAACGCAATGACTATCAGCATGGGATGGATTTTAGACTGGATACTTATGATATAAGGTCGAATCAGGATTTCAGGCGGCACTATAATAACAAGCACAGAAACGATAAAGAAAACAATGGCACTGAAGCTGCCCATTTCTAAATACCTGTAAATTGTAAGAGGCACGATTATCATGTACGCTGCAAAAATGGGTACAATGGCTGCAACAAGAATCAGTGCTGAAAGTGACATGACATTCCCTACACCAAAAGCCGATAAAACTATTAATGACAGTATACCCGCTGCAATCGCAGAATAGGCATTCCCTATAAATATGGCTGAAAGTATGCCGTCAAGATGCCAGAGGAATCTTTTTGAAAAGCCCTTTATATCTGCCGGGATAATCTCCACGATTCTCTCAACAAGACGCGGACCGTCAATAAGCAAAAAGAAACACAGGAAAACCGCAATCAATATATTTATCATAAATAATGTAAAACTCATAAAAATATTTCCAACAGGTAATTCCCTTATAAAAGGCAGGATATACGATGTAAAATTCAAGATAATATCCTTGGTTTTAAACTCAATGAATTCCGGGAGGGTCAGGCTTTCAACCACGTTAAAAAGTGCATTTATCACAATTATATGGTTTCTAACTGCCCAGATAATATGGTTAAAAATCTCGATAATACCAAGACCAATGATTAGAAAAATCGGAAGAACAATAACAATCATTGCAATAAATGGGGAAAGTTTCGGGCTATACTTTTCAAAATAACGTTTCAGGGGTCTGCAGATGTATGCCAGTAATATCCCGAGTACAATTCCGTCCAGCAGGGGCATTAATATTAAAGAAAACAAAACGAATACAGCAAGTATGGTTATGAAAAGGGCAATTTTCCATTTATTCTTGATTAGAATTGATACTCCGTCAATTTCATTGGCTGCCATTCGTAATATGTAATGTTTTAAAGTAATATATATTAATTGTCTAAGGGTGATGTCGCCGGGTGAGCCGTGGAAAAGGTTAAAAACCAGTGGGAGAAAAGAATACTATATGGAAAAGTGGAAATGTACATTGTGTGATTATGTCTACGATGAAGCTGCCGGGGATGCTGACAGCGGAGTTGAGCCGGGTACTGCTTTTGATGACCTGCCTGATGACTGGGTTTGCCCGTGGTGTGGCGCGCCAAAGGATGCGTTTGAGAAAGTGGAATAATCTATCCTAGAAACGGCTGAAGTAAGCAAGGATTATTACAAGCACCCCTGTTAAAAAGAGCGCCCAGAACAGGAATTTCTGTGCCCGTTCACTTAACCCGAAGTCAAGAGCGAATACACGGAAACCGTTCAGAGCATGCGGAACCACAAGAACCAGAAGAATAAAGAGCCTGCTTTTTGACTGGATAAACAGGGTATCCAGTATGAAATCAAAAGGCGTGGACACGCCTGGAAAGTGCACCCACCAGATATGAATGAACAGGTAGAATGCCAGAAGGAGACCTGTGATGCGCTGGAGCAGCCATGCCCACATGCCTGTCCCGTAAGCCATATCCTTTCTCATAATTACCTGAATATTGTCTTTATCCTGTGTTTAATTGTTCCCCTCATTAATCCTGTGATGGCATTGGTGGGAGGTACCTGTTTAGGACATACCTCCACGCACCTGTATACCTCATCGCATGCCCATATACCTTTAGTTGCATCAACCCTGTCCACAATTTCTTCACGGTTTTTGCTTCTGGAGTCTGCATAGAACCGCCATGCCTTTGCGAGTGCAGCAGGTCCGATGAAGTCCCCGTCCCTTGCAAATGAAGGGCATGCACCATAGCAAAGCCCGCACAGGATGCATTCTGCATAATTTTTTACTTTTTCAAGGTCACGAGGGGACATTAACATCTCAGTCTCTGGCAGTGTTTCTCCCCCGACAAACCATGGTTTAACGCCTTCATAATGCCTGAGGAAATGCTCGATATCCACGATAAGGTCCCTGATGACCGGCATTGAAGGGAGGGGTTCAACGAGGATTTCGTTACCGGTTTTAATTTCAGGTTTTGCAAGGGGTCCGTACTTTGCTATGCCCAGGACCTTTTCCCCCGAAATCCCGGATACCTGTGTGCGGCATGCAAGTCTGTGCTTCTTGTTGATGAGCATGGCGCATGAACCGCATACTGCACCCCTGCATGAGTACCTGAATGCAAGGGTGCTGTCCTGTTCATCCTGAATCTGGAAGAGCGCATCAAGTACTGACATGTGCGGCATGGCTTTTACATCAAAGGTGTCAAACCACGATTTTTCCCCGTCGAATCTCCTGATCTTAAATTTCATGTAATAATCCGCTGTTTTCATAATTTCTTTCCAGGATTATATAAATCACGTGGTAACAACAGGGTTTAAATTACGTTTTGTTTAAAGACACCGTCATGCTTATGATGCGATAGAAAGCAGCTAAAAAACACCGCACGCAAAATTTGAGATGATTTCCCCATACCCAGGAGTCTTTATGCCGTACAGGCACTGGCGTGCATCCTTAAAGTATATGCGCTCCTCCAGGATTCCTTCTTTTTTAAGGATACTCAGGGCATATCGAACCGTACGCGGTGGAAGGTAACTTTCGGCAACGATATCCTTCTGGGTCATAAGACCCCTGTATTCCAGCACTTTTAAAACGAGTTTTACGGAAGGGGAGAGGTGTTCTATCTTACATGTATAAACCTCATGCACGTCTGCTGTTTCAGAATACAGGTATTTATCATCCGTTTTTTGCGCGTTCACGGCGTTTACAATGTACTGATATAACTTAAATCTTTAGGCAAAAACTGCCGGTAAAATCTGAAATTCACTATGTCAAATTCTTTTTGAAAGCAGAACGGCTCTCAACCTGTTTTTATTTTTCAGTGCCGTATTAAATTTTTCAAGGTCGGTTTCATCCCTGTGATATAATATATTAGGCTCCCCCTCTGTGTAATAAGTCTTAATTTCCTTATAATACTCATGATGCAGAGGGTGCAGGTTATAGAGAACAAAGTCGATAAAACCAATGCAATACTCGAAAAGGTATCAGAGTAACGGTCAGTCAAATAAAATATAAACAATATGAATTTAATTATAAGAATGGAAGTGATAAAGTGATTGGAGTAAGTGAAATATTCTTGATTCTATTTGTTCCTGTATTCTTGTTTGCAATTGTCTTCTGGCTCTGGATGCTGACAGACTGTTTGAAGAGGCAGGATGATAAGTTCGCAGTTGGCGGAAATAATGCAAAGTTGATATGGGTTCTGGTGATTGTATTTACAGGGATTATCGGGGCGCTGGTTTATTATTTTATGATAAAAATAAGGGATTGAAGTAGATACAGGTATATTGAGCATGGTTATAGAATTAATTAGTTAAAAAGCAAAGGTGATTGACTATAGTTGGAGATGGATAATCCGAAGCTTTATTTAGCACATCATAATTCTTGGCAAGGGTAGGACAGTAAGTCATTTCAGTCTGGCTGAGAGTATAAGACAACTATACCGCAGTTTATCGCATGAGAGATGAGATTTATGCGCCTTGTTCTATGGAAAACCGCATCCCTTTCAAGCAAGGATGGCACGTCTCATCATAATACCTGCGTCCAAGGAAAATTGTTATATGTGAGACATATATTATTAAGATTATGAATGGCTCAATGAAAGAACACTGGGATGAAATTTATGCGGTATTGGATGCAGATGATCTGACCTGGTATGAAGAAATACCTGAGCCTTCTATCAAATTAGTATCTATGTGTCACATAAATATAGACGAATCTATTTTAGATGTGGGGGCAGGTGCATCAACATTTATTGATTATCTCATTATTCAAGGATTCAAAAATATCATTGCTACAGACATAAGTGAAATAGCTTTGAACAAGCTAAAAGAAAGATTGGGTGAAGAAAAAGCCTCCTTAGTAAGATGGATAGTAGATGATATTACTCAACCGATTCACATCCAGAATTTGAGGGAAATTTCTGTGTGGCATGATAGGGCGGTTTTACATTTCCTATTAGAAGAAAAACAGCAACAACAGTACTTATCCACGTTAAATAAAGTGATTAGAAAAGGCGGTTATGTTATTATTGCTGCCTTCTCATTAGAGGGAGCAAAAAAATGTAGCGGTTTGAATATTAAAAATTATGACCAAAACATTTTGGCAAAATTCTTAGGAGAGGATTTTAGCCTGCTTGAATATTTTGATTATACGCATTATATGCCTTCGGGCGACCCAAGACCATACATATATACCTTATTCCAAAAAAAATAAGCTGGTAAGGATAATCAGACACAGGCAGCAGGCGCTCCGCAAGAGATAAACAGGAGCTGGTGGGTTCGGTTGACAGAGTGCGCTCATATGGTGATGGAACAGAACTCTTGGTAGTTCAAAAAGAAACATCCCGGGCTTCCTGTATCCGGGATGTTTATTATTGTATTTCTTCATAGTTAGCAGAGGAGATGGGAACAACGGATTTATGCTATTGCCTTACGTGCCGCTATCTGTTTCTTGATTTCGTATAGGAAAACTTGCGGTTCAGAAATATTTTCAGAGGCATCAAGCATTTCTATTGCGACAATTTTGTTATCTTCCCCGT
>JACUTP010000126.1 GCA_014859785.1 Candidatus Methanoperedentaceae archaeon
GGGATTACCGAAATGGTTATATAGAATCTCAAACAATCAGATAATTCCGTACAAATAAAAATTTGTATGTTATTAAAGTTGAAGTAACATTTTAAAGGAGGTTATTTATGGCAGGACAATTAAGTGGACAGCCAATCTTTATTTTAAGAGAAGGCAGTCAGAGAACAAAAGGAAGAGAAGCACAGAGCAATAACATTATGGCAGCTAAAGCAGTTGCCGGCGCAGTAAGGACAACCCTCGGACCAAAAGGCATGGATAAAATGCTGGTTGATTCGATGGGAGATATTGTAATCACGAACGACGGTGCAACCATCCTTAAGGAAATGGATATCGAGCACCCGGCAGCAAAGATGATTGTGGAAGTCGCAAAGACCCAGGATGACGAGGTCGGGGACGGCACAACCACTGCGGCTGTTCTTGCAGGTGAATTATTAAAGAACGCAGAAGATCTCCTCGAATCAGGCGTTCATCCGACCATTATCGCATCAGGATACAGGCTTGCTTCAATAAAAGCAAAAGAAATCCTGCAGACGATTGCAAAACCGGTAAAATCTGATAACAGGGAACTGTTATTGAAGATTTCAGCAACTGCAATTACCGGAAAAGGTTCAGACTCATCAAAGGACGTTTTTTCGAACCTGGCTGTTGATGCCGTATTGTCCGTAGTTGATACTGATAACGGCAAGAATACCGTGGATGTGGAAGATATCAAAGTTGAGAAAAAAGTCGGCGGCAGTGTTGAGGAATCCGTTTTAATCAAGGGCATGGTAGTAGATAAGGAAAGGGTACATTCCAACATGCCAAAGAAGGTAACCAATGCAAAAATCCTTCTTTTAAATGAAGCCCTTGAAATCAAAAAGACTGAAGTTGATGCTGAAATTTCCATAAAGTCACCTGACCAGTTACAGCTTTTCCTTGACCAGGAAGAACAGATGCTTCATGACATGGTTAATAAGGTTGTTAAATGCGGTGCCAATGTAGTATTCGTGCAGAAGGGTATTGATGACATTGCCCAGCATTATCTTGCCAAGGAGGGCGTGTATGCTGTAAGGCGTGTCAAGAAGAGCGACATGGAAAAACTTGCACGCGCAACCGGTGCAAAGATATTGACAAGCCTTAAGGAAATCATGGATTCCGACCTTGGGATCGCTGGTCTTGTCGAGGAAAAGAAGATTGGGGATGAGTCAATGACCTATGTGACCGAATGCAACAACCCGAAAGCAGTTTCCATTATCCTTCGCGGTGGAACCGAGCATGTTGTGGATGAAGCAGAACGTGCAATCCATGATGCATTGCGTGTTGTCGGTGTGGCTATCGAAGATGAAAAACTTGTCGCAGGCGGAGGTTCCCCTGAAGTTGAGCTTGCTCTCAGGTTAAGGGAGTATTCAGCAACCCTGAAAGGCAGGGAGCAGCTCGCAGTTGGCAAGTTTGCAGAAGCCCTTGAAATCATCCCGAGGACGCTGGCTGAGAACGCAGGTCTTGACCCTATAAACATGCTTGTTGACATGAGAAGCCAGCATGAGCAGGGCAACAAGACAGCAGGACTTAACGTATTCACAGGCAAGGTTGTGGATATGTGGGAAGAGGGAGTTGTTGAGCCCCTGAGAGTGAAGATACAGGCAATCAATTCAGGCACCGAAGTCGCTACCATGATACTGCGTATAGATGATGTCCTGTCCAGCAGGTCAGCCCCACCAATGCCGCCGGGCGGAGGTATGGAAGGAATGGGCGGTATGGGCGGTATGGAAGGAATGATGTAAATAACGGGTAATTTTTACCCTGAATCATGAATAGGTGCGTACGTATGCCTTTTTTGGGCATACGTGGTTTATTTCTTTTTTGTCAAATATGAAAATTCTTGATACTTCGGCACACACAAAAGAAGAATCCGTGAAGATTCTATCTGGCGAGCTGGAAAAGTGCCCTGTCATCATATTGACAGGTCCCCAGGGCGGGGGAAAAACAACCATTGCTATAAAGATGCTTGATGGGAACGTGGGAGCGATGTTTGAAGGACGGGCGCGTTCAGCCCAGCCTGTTATACTTGTCAGGAAGGATTTTGTCGATAAAATGAACTTGGAGATTTTCGAAAAGAGGAAACTTCCGATTTTTGAAGGGGATGAGCCTGTATGTGTTGATGTATCATATTTTGACCAGCTAAAATACCTTATAGAAACTGTTTTTGATGTAATGGAACTTGGCGAGCCCGAACTTGTGAAGCAGATTACAGGACTCACTCGAAAGCTGGGTGTAGTACCAGAGGAAATCGAACTAATCGCAAGTGACGAGGAACTGGTAAAAAGAAGGCTTTCACGACATCTTGATGCAAAAGAGCGCCTTTCAACGCTTCTTGACAGGGAAAAGGAATTCGGCATCGAGTCAAACCTTTGGGGAATACAGGGTGCTAAAATAACGGATATTATTAACAGGGAAGGTGTGGCAGATTATGAGGAAGACCAGATATCCCGTTCAGTCCGTGATTTTGACAGGATAATACCGACAAAGGACATGGATATTGCGGATTGCCTGATACAGATGCTTGAAATCTCAAATAATGAGAATAAGGAAAGCGGTTTTCTTGTGCTTCACACGGATGACGGTGAGGAAAAAATAGTCAGTGACCTTGTTGTGGGTAAAAATACGAATTCCCTGATTGGTGTTACGCTTCTTGAGGTATATGTGGGTTTCAGGCAGGACAGGGCACTTTACCGTGCTTATAAGCATGCAAAGGAAGGGAAGCTTGAGGTTATTCATTCATATACACCCAATCTCCAGGAAATGGCATACCTTGCAAACCCGTTTACTCCACCGGCAGAGGAAGATTTCCCGATAATGTCAACAGCAGACATTGCTGCTGCCGAGCGGTTTGATGTCATTGTTTCTGTAATTGAGGCTGACGGGAATGTGGAATCGTCAAGCAATCACAGGAAAAAAGAACTTGAGGAAATTATTTCGGGGATTGTTGTGTTAGATGACGAAGATGGGCAGTAATCCCGTCTATTGATTCTGCAAGATTTTTTTTGTTGTCAAATTCCCTGATTATCGCATGCAGTTCGTCCTGTTTTTTGTTTTTTAATTCCAGTGCGAATCCTGAGATGGCCGGGATTGCGCGGGTGATATTATCCACTATGGTTAGTGTGGCAGTCTGTGCAGTCCTTGATAGGGGATTCAGGTCGATGGTAATGACGGTTTTTCCCATATCCACAAGTGCTTTGCACCTGTCGCCGTCCTCTAACGGCACAAGCACCACATCAGCGCAAAATATCCCGCCAGAATCCACCTTTCCCCTTTCATGGTTTATTCCGGGAATGCCTGCATCCCGTTTTGTGTATATTCTTGCTGCACCGTGTGAGTGCAGGTGCTGTGTTATTTTTTCAGCCCTTTCTTCTGTCCTGTAAAAAATATTAACCTCAAGCGGCGCATCCACGATCCTGCCCAGTTCAATGATTCCAGAAGGGACAAGGGCTGCCACGTTGCCGTTTACCGAAATTACGGGTTTTTCAGCAAGAAGAAGCATGGCTGCTGCTGTTTTCTCAGCCTGTAATGCGCTTTGCGTGGTTTTTTCCCCGATAAGGTAATCGAAAGCCTCACCTCTTCCCTGTGCGATTAATCCCATGATACCTGTTATGCCTTTTTCCACGCCTTCTGTTATTTTTTCACGCGCCATGAGGGAGTCATACCTGGGATGGTCTTTCGGTATCACAGGAGGTGAGCTCCTGTATTACTTATCCTGCTCTCATGAACGTGTCCGAATTCCGAGAGTGCCCCGCTGTCGTTTATGGCAAATACGGTGCTGCCGAGCATTGCCTGTGATGCAAGCCCGCCTGCTGATTCAACTGCTTCTATGGCATCTTTCACTTTCGGGCTCATGAGTTGTATCTCGGTTGCGAATTTGCATGACTGGATAAAAAAATTTGAAAGCGTGGGTTTTTCCATGAGTTCGCGAAGCCTTTTTTTCCCTGCACTGTTTATGGCGCGCTTTTTCATTTCATCTGACAGGACAGAGCGTGTGGATATTTCCCCGAAAGATACCCACGAGATTGTCTCGTCACTGCATGGTATTTTTTCGATATTCGATTCTGAAATGCCGGGTTTTTTCCTGATTGAGACTCCGCCAAAGGCCTGCCCTGCAACATCGCCAAGCCCTGTCATGTTTGTGATCTCTGCCGTGTGCGCGGCTTCTGCCACTTCGTTAAGTGTCAGGTTAAGCGATAGCACATCGTTTGCGGCAAGCACGGAGCTTAGTGCACCTGCGCCGCTTGTACCGAAGCCGCAGCCGTGGGGTACGCCAAGTTCTGTCTCGACAAGGACTGGCGTGTCGGTAAGGCTCCGGATGGCTGAAAGTGTTGTCGGTGCGCCTGATTCAAAGCCGTTAATGTGGATGGTTGTCTCGTTGTGCGGTGTTACGGCTGTTATGGCGCCTGATTCGAGGCAGATGCCTGCACCCATTGAGCCTGAGAGCAGGGGGTCGGTGTCAGTGCAGATAATGAAAATGCCTGATATGTGGGCTGGCGCGAATGCTTTTGAGGATTTTGGGCGCATTGGTTCTTATAACTGATATTGCCAGGGGATAAATAAGTTATGGTTAGGAGGGCACTGTTGCATTATTCTTTGCCGATTGGCAGTTCTCTGATGCGGATTTCCGCATCTTCGATAATAACGATAACCCCTTTAATAAGTTCCTCTTCAATATTTGAAAGATTTGATGAAAGAAGCGAATTAACATGCTCAGGAGAAGGGTCAATTAATCGAAAAATAATTATGGAAGGTTTAATTGAATGGGTAAACGCCAGTATTGTTCCAAAATCAAGGTCAGCACTTAAAATAATCATATCATGCTTTTCTGCATAATCAAAGATGTCCCTGTCCTTTGATTTTGCCATGCCAAGCTCGCTGACCCTGACTGCTTCATATCCCATATTCTTTAAAAAAATGACTGTTTTCGGGGACAATGGCATGTCCACCAGAAACTTCATGCAGTCACCGGGATTGTTTTTTCTGAGGTTGCCCAGGAAGCGAAACCTAATACCTGCCTTATATCTTCTTCTTCGAGCTCAGGATAATCCTTCAGGATTTGAACGATAGTTTTACCGCTTGCAAGTAATCTTAATATGAAAGGAACTGGAATTCTTAAGCCTCTTATACAGGGCTGTCCTGACATGACTTCAGGGTCTATGGTAATTCTGTTTAGAGCCATATATTGTATATTCTTACACCCGGTTAAATAGTAATGGTTTCCATTCACCGCTGGCTCGTATCCTGTCAATCCTGTTTATCCTGTCTGAAATTATCATTTTATTCAGAATTCCTGCGCCCATCGAGCCCGATAACAGTGGGTCGGTGTCTGTGCAGATTATGAAAATGCCTGATATGTGGGCTGGTGCGAATGCTTTTGCGGTTTCAGGGTGCATTGTTTGTTATTACTGATATTGTCCGGGGAATAAATAAGTTAGTGTTAATGTCCACTGACTTTCTGGGGTAAATTCATGATACAAAATGATAGAAGATT
>JACUTP010000127.1 GCA_014859785.1 Candidatus Methanoperedentaceae archaeon
AACCGGGATAACATCTTCCTGAAAAATAAACTTAAAATTCGGTGTAAATGCGGTCACACTGAAAAAATAACATATTACGATTTCCTGTCTGGGGGGGAATTCAGCATTGGAGAAAATACCCAGACAATTAGCCCGTTTATATCGGAAGCGGTTATTGAGGAAACAATCAGCCTCACGCCGATTAACCTGACAAAAAAATGTCCGGTTTGCGGTGAGGACATAACAGCAATGTTTCCATTGTCCCTCCAGGACACGATTTCACTTCTTAAGTCCAGCCCTCCTGACTCACAGATGTACGGGTGAAATTATGGAAATAATTGAGGCAATAAAATCAAGAAGAAGTGTGCGTGAATTCACGGCTGAGGATGTAAGCGACGGTGAGATTGCGCAAATACTGGAAGCAGGAAGATGGGCACCTTCTGGCTTGAATAACCAGGCATGGAGGTTTATAATTGTCAGGGATAAAGACACAAAAAAAGCCCTTTCAGGATTCACGCATTACGGAAAAACCATACTCGATTCTGCTGTTGGAATTGTTGTTTTCCTTGACCGTGAGAGCATGTACGATTACACAAAAGACGTGCAGTCAATCGGAGCCTGTATCCAGAATATGCTGCTGGCAATTCATTCCATGGGTCTTGGTGCGGTCTGGCTCGGCGAGATTTTAAAGAACAGGGAAAAGGTCAACCAGCTCCTTGGTGCGCCTGAATCCTGTGAGTTAATGGCGGTAATCGCAGCAGGAAAACCGGTTGAAAAACCAAGGAGTTCAAGCAGGAAAGAACTTGCGGAACTAACGTTTCGTGAGAAATTCGGGAATAAATGGTAAGCTGCTACTTCAGGCATGGGTCACAGTTATAAGGGAGTAAACCTATTTTTCATGACAATGACAAAGCAATCAGATATTCCAGGGATTTTCCTTAAATTATTCCTGTTAATCATATTTATCCTTATAATTGGTGCAAAATCAATATCAGGATTTGTGCTTGATTACCGATGGTTTGAATACATGGGATATGCGCAGGTATTCACGGTAACGTTCACTGCCAGAGCTGTGCTGTTCCTGGCAGGATTTGGGTTTTACCTCATAATTTTACTTGCCGCATGGCACGTGTGTAAAAAAACCATTACCGAAACATCAGGAATGGTCAATTCATACTGGGACCATTTCGGGGGAACGCGCCCTGCATATATTGACATTAAGCCGCAGACATCCTCAAAAAAAATCCTCGATTTGATAAATGTTCCCGTAATTGCTGTGTTATCAATAATCTCCTTTTTCGGAGGTCTCAGTTTATCAGTGAACTGGAATACCATCCTCCTGTATTTTAACAGTACTCCATTTGGAAGTGTTGACCCAGTTTTCGGGAGGGATATAGGATTTTACATATTCTCACTGCCTTTTTTCCATACTGTTTTGAACTATTTTATCGGGCTTTTCATTCTTGTTGTCCTGTTACTGTCCATTGCATACCTGGTTTTTAACTGGCGCCTTATTTTTGAGAAACTGCCTTTTAACCTGCGCGGGGTTATTGCGATTCTTTTCTTCTTTTTCGCAGTAAAAATGTACCTGCTGCATTTCGATATACTTTACAGTACAACAGGTGTAGTATACGGTGCAGGATACACAGATGTCTATATAAAGCAGTATATTCCCATCCTTACAGGCATAATATTCCTTGCAGCCGGTATCGTGGTAATTGCCCTACCGGTCGTATCGGAACGCAAACTCTCCATAACAACACCTGTTGTTTTCATTGTCCTTGTTATTATAATATCTATACTGGGAGGAGTTCTTTCAGGCTTTGTGCAGGAGTTTAAGGTATCACCCAATGAGATTGCACTTGAAGAGCCTTTTATCAGGAATAATATTGAACTGACCAACGAAGCCTATGGTTTATCCGGGATTAAGGAGGAGAATTACGATATAACCTACAACCTTTCAGCTTCAGATCTTGATTCGGATTCAATCAAGAATATCAGGTTGTGGGATTACAGGCCGCTCCTGACAACGTTCCAGCAGAGACAGGAAATCAGGACATACTACGGTTTCGGTAATGTCGCGGTTGACAGGTATATTCTTGACGGTGAGCTGACACAGGTGTGGATGTCTGTCAGGGAAATACTGCCGCATAAACTGACAGGTGCTGCTGATACATGGATTAACAGGCACCTGATATATACCCACGGGATAGGGTTTGTCATGTCTCCTGTGAATGATGTGGATGAACAGGGTCTTCCGAAAATGATAGTTCGGGACATACCGCCGAAAATCGATGTGGATGGTATCAAAATAACCCAGCCGCGCATATATTTCGGGGAAGAAACCCGGGATTATATTATCACGAACACAAACAGGGAAGAATTTGATTACCCGATGGGAGACCAGAACCAGTATACCACTTACGAGGGAACTGGCGGGATACCACTGACATCCTCGAACAAACTGGTTTCCGCAATATCACTCGGGGAAATAAAGCTGTACACATCAGAATACATAATAAAAGACAGTAAACTTCACCTGTACCGCAACATCCATGAAAGGGTGCGGAAAATAACGCCGTACCTTGTTTTTGACAGTGACCCGCATGCTTTCATCTCATCAGACGGCAGGATATACTGGATGCTCAGCGGATTCGTGACATCTGACAGGTATCCCTATTCCGAGCCTGTCAGGTTCGGGAATGAGAGATTAAATTATGTCCGTGATTCCGTGAAAGCGGTTATCGATACCTACAACGGCACTGTTACATATTACATCATGAAAGATGACCCGATTCTCAGGGCTTATGCAGGTATATATCCTGGTATTTTCAAGCCGTTTGATGAAATGCCTGGTGATATGAGCTCACACCTGCGTTATTCTGAGGACCTGTTCAATATCCAGACAGGTGTTTATAGGATTTACCATATGAAAACACCTGAGGTTTTCTATAACAAGGAAGACCAGTGGGCAAGACCGACTGAAAAATACGAGGCTTCGGAAGTGCCGGTACAACCGTACAATGTACTTCTCCAGTTAAACGACACGTTGAGTTTCGTGACCATGATGCCGTTTACCCCTGTTAACCGGAACAACATGATTGCATGGGTTGCAGTTAACCAGGACCCTCTGGATTATGGCGAGATTACCGTGTTCAAGTTCACGAAGGAAGAGCAGGTGTACGGTCCGTCCCAGATTGAGGCGCGTATCGACCAGGACGAGAGCATTTCCAGGGACATGACATTATGGGGGCAGAGCGGCTCCCGAGTTATAAGGGGCAACCTTCTTGTGATTCCTTTTAAGAACTCGCTCCTGTATATTGAGCCCTTGTACCTTGCGGCTGAAACCTCAAGCATACCTGAACTCATACGTGTTATTGTTTTTTACAATAATGTGGTTGCCATGGAGCCCACCCTTGAGGAAGCACTCAATAAGGTGCTTGGTGTCACACCCCAAACGACAGTACAGGCGCCGTCTGGATCACCGGATGGCGAACCTGCAAAAGGTGATGTGAATACCATTCTTAACCAGACACTTGTACATTATGAAATTGCACGGGAAGCGCTTGCAAAGGGCGACCTTGAAACATACGGGCGCGAGATGAAAACAGTGGATGCACTCATGCAGCAGCTTAAAAGGCAGATTGAAGGAGAATAATTCTACCACCCCTTAATTACCCCGAAGACTAATTAAAGATTGAATGAACGCCGTAGAATCCGCATGCAGGGAACTTATAGAGCAAATACTGCGAAAAGAAGTAACAAACGAGAAGCAGCTAAACGCAGCCAGGAAAGAGCTGAGTTCACGCTATAAACTCCCATCCCTGCCAGGCAACTCGATGATACTCAAAGCGGCAGGTGATGACGAGAAACATCACGTCCTTGGCCTGCTCCAGCTAAAACCTGTTCGAACAATATCAGGGGTGGCTGTCATTGCTGCCATGACCTCCCCTGCCCCGTGCCCCCACGGGTTGTGCGTGCCGTGCCCCGGAGGTCCCGACTCAAAATTTAAGTCTCCCCAGAGTTACATGGGGGCAGAGCCTGCCGCAAAGAGGGCTTTTGAGAACAACTTTGACCCTTATATGCAGGTGTTTTCAAGGCTTACGCAGCTGCGGCAGATTGGACACCCTGTTGAGAAAGCAGAGCTTATCGTTATGGGCGGCACTTATACTTCAAGGACGCTGTGCTACCAGGAATGGTTTGTGAAGCGCTGTCTTGAGGCGATGAATGATTTTTACGGAACCGGATGGAGAAATGAGAAAAACTACTGTTCTGTTGAGGATGTCCAGTCAGCAAACGAAAAAGCACGGGTCAGTAATGTCGGGATTACCATTGAAACCCGCCCCGACTGGACTGAGAAGGAACACATTGACAGGATTCTCTCACTCGGTGCAACCAGGGTGGAAATCGGGGTTCAGAGTACATACGAGTACATACTTGCCAGAATCAGGCGGGGACATACGGTGGCTGAATCCGTGGAAGCGAACAGGCGGCTCAGGGACAGCGGGTTAAAAGTGGGTTTCCACATGATGCCCGGACTTCCTGGCGCAACATTGGAGTCTGATTTTCGCATGTTCAGGCAGTTGTTCGAGGATGAGCGGTTCATGCCGGATTACCTGAAGATATACCCCACACTGGTTACAGAAGGCACGCATCTTCACGGGATGTGGGAACTCGGGAACTACGCGGCGCTTGAGGTGGATGAGGCTGTAAAACTCCTGGCAAAAGTCAAGTCCATCCTCCCGAAATGGGTGCGCCTCCAGAGGATACAGCGCGATATACCTGCCTACCAGGTGCTGGCAGGGATTACAAAAAGCAATATCAGGCAGCTTGCAAAAGAGCGGCTTCATGAAATGGGCGGGAAGTGCAGATGTATCAGGTGCCGCGAGGTCGGGCACATGGCACTTGCAGGAATTGAACCCGGAAATATTGAACTGGCAGAGGACGTATATACGGCGTGCGGGGGAAAAGAGCATTTCATTTCATTTGAGGATAGTGCGAATGACATCCTTATCGGGTTCCTGAGACTGCGGTTCCCGGATGCTCCGCACAGGAGCGAGCTTGAGGGCGCGGCAGTTGTGCGTGAGCTTCATGTTTACGGGTCAATGGTTCCGCCGGGTGTGAGTGCGGATGATGACCAGTGGCAGCATCGTGGATACGGAGAGGAACTGCTGGCGCGTGCCTGTGAGACCGCGGTTGCCCGGGGATATGATAAGATTGCTGTTATCAGCGGTATAGGGGTGCGGGATTATTACCGTAAATTCGGGTATGAGCGCGAGGGAGCGTATATGGTGAAGGGATTGTAACTTTTCTCTTTCCATATCGCATTGGTGCAGCCAGGTGTAGAAGCACAATTCTGGATGCAACTCAGTGAGTTA
>JACUTP010000128.1 GCA_014859785.1 Candidatus Methanoperedentaceae archaeon
AAAGAGTATGCGGAGGAAGGGACTTGAACCCTCGAACTCCTGCGAGAGCAGCTCTTGAGGCTGCTGCCTTTGACCGCTTGGCTACCTCCGCAAGGTGGACACCACTGGATTATTTTGATTGGATTTAAGTATGTCGTTCTTGATGCTGCCTGACGCTACTATATGCAAAAGTATTAAGTATCCAGTGTCTTATTAAGCCTATAATTCTGTGAGCTATTATCACAATTATAAATCCTATTAATCCGGAGGAAAATATTTGGCAGTAAAAGAAGGCTGGAAAGCAAAACAATGGTACAATCTCGTATCACCTGACATGCTCGGTAAAACCAATATCGGAGAAACCGTAGCTGATGAACCCGAAAAATTAATCGGGAGAGTAATTGAAACAACCCTTGGTGAAATAACCAACGATTATTCAAAACAGAACATAAAATTAAGCTTAAAAGTTGAAAGTGTTGGCGGCGATTCCGCATACACGAAATTCGTAGGACATAAGTTGACAAACGATTACCTGCGTTCGCTGGTAAAACGGCACTCGTCAACCATTGACACTAACATCACCGTAACCACGAAAGACGGCTATAAACTGAGGGTTAAGCCTTCGTGCTATACCATAAAAAGAGCAAGGGCAAACCAGATAAAATCCATTCGCCAGATAATGAATCAGGTTGTATCTGCAAAGGCAAAAGAAATGGATATGGTACAGTTCATCCAGGAAGCCGTTACAGGTAAAATCGCAGCAAGCATTTACCATGACGTGAAACCCATTTATCCCCTGAGAAGGGTTGAAATCAGGAAAACAAAAATAGAGGCAGAACCTGGTGCCGTTGCCTCTTAATTTTTTTTATAAATTATAAACTATTTTTCCTTTTCATTTCATTTCCTTTTTCTTTTAAGTGTTCAACCCCTATCCTGAATATTATAAGGGATGCCATAAGCAGGAAAAACGCTGCAAAATTAGTAATTAAAGTGGTTAAAAGCGGGCTGAACGTACTGTAATTGAGTTCGGCAACAGGATGTATTGTGGTTTTATTCCATAGCCTGATGGACATGAAACTGAGAGGAACGCCGAGAAATCCCACAATCCCGAAGACTGCGGATAACCTTGCCCGTTTTTCAGGTTCGTCCACTGCCTGCCTTACCATGAGATATGAAATATATATCAGGAAAAGCACCAGCGAAGTATTGAGTCTCACATCCCAGGTTACCCAGTAAGCTCCCCATGCCGACCGTGCCCATATCGAACCCGTGGCAAGGGTCAGGAATGCAAAAACCACTCCCACTTCAGCAGAAGACAGTGCCACGATATCCCACTCCTGCTTCTTTGTTTTAAGGTACATGATACTTGATACGAAAACAATGGCAAAAGCAAGATAGGCAGATATTGCAATTGGCAGGTGGAAATAGAATATCTTGAAGTTTTCCGGGTCACCACCTGCTGATTTTGGGTCAACCGGGATTGGTGCATAGAAGAACACAAGATATATCGAAACGAGAATTAAAACAGCCGTGAGGGAATACAGTATTTTCTTAAGCATGTTATCTAACGACTGAATTTGCGTGAGTTGTAATAATATTATCCATCTGGTTACCTTTCGAACTTTTCAGTCTTCAATGGTATACTCAAATACGAGCTGTGCCACTATAAAGAAAATGACATCAAAGATTACCAGTATCCGAAGTTCTCCTGCTATTTCGAAAATGGAACCTGCTGCAAGCAATACTCCAGTGGCAGTTACAGCAGAAAGTATTACCGGGATAAGCACAGGAAAAAGGATTACAGGAAGCAGGATTTCACGTGTACGTGTGTTTACCGTTAGAGCCGAAAGCAGTGTGCCCACGAAAATAAAACCAAGCGTACCGAGTAACACAACAAGCAGCAAGCCAGGGATATTCTTTATTTCATAGCTGAAAAGAACGATAAATAGAGGAATTGTCGTGATTTCCATCAGGAACATCAAAACAGTATTTGATATTACCTTGCCGTTATATATATCACTCCTGTCCACAGGGCACAGCTTCAACCCTTCAAGGCATCCTTCTTCCTTTTCACCCGCAAACGACCTTGAAAGACCGAGCATACCTGCAAAGGTAAACGCTATCCAGAGCATTCCTGGTGCAAGTAGGTCAACTATTTTCCTGTCGATTACTGAAATGTATATGGATGATTCTTTCCCGAAAGCGAAACTGAAAATAACGATTACAAGAAACGAAAACATCACCATTGAATTGAGCATCTGCTTGGTGCGGAATTCGGCTTTTAAGTCTTTCCATGCAATATGAAGGAATTTCATTTATTTTCCTCCACGAGTTTATCGTAAATCGTCTTGCACTTAAGAAGGTCGCCAAGCTCAGTGTCATTCATTTCGTATGCAATATGCCCGTTTGCCAGTATGATTGCCCTGTTGCAGAAACTGATACCCCGCTCTATATCATGGGAAATAAGGACGCGGGTCTTATCATGTGCGTTCGTGCCGGATAATATCCTGTCAAAAGTGGCGCTTGCGTGCTGGTCAAGACCTGTGTACGGCTCGTCAAGAAACAGGATTGGCGGGTCGTGTATGAGGGCTCTTGCAATGGAGAGGCGCTGTTTCATGCCCCGTGAAAATGTTCCCACCCTGTCGTTTTTCCGGTATTTCAAACCGACCCGTTCCAGGAGTTCGTCAATCCGGGCTTCTGTATCCAAAACGTCATACATCTTCCCGAAAAAACGCAGGTTTTCAGCTGCTGTGAGTTCTGTATAAAGATATGTATCGTGGGAGATTACACCTATTTTTTTCCGGATCCCGACTGGATTCTCCTTGATATCAACCCCGTCGATTAGAACCTTTCCGGATGTCGGGCTAACAAGGGTTGACATTATTTTAACGAGTGTGGTTTTCCCGGCACCGTTCGGACCGAATATGGTCAGGAACTCTCCTTTTTTTATTTCAAGGTTGATATTTTTAAGCACTACATTTGTGCCGAATATCTTTGAGAGGTTGTTAATGGATATTATGGTGGATTCTCCTGTCCTGGTTAAATATACCTGTTCAGGCTTTATATTTTCTCTAATGTTCAATATCTTTGAAAGTCAAGCTGAAGAAAAAGCCCTTTAAAGTTTTTCTTCTGACGGTACGCCGTTTTTATCCCATCCCCTGAGATAGTAGTATTCATCCAGCGTTTTCCCGAACTCTATCCGGTTTATCCCGCCGCTTCCAAAGAACCGCCCGGGCAGTATGTCATCTTCCCGTGAAAAACCGGCGGCATTATTGAACACCCGCTCAAGGTTCCATATACGCTCACCGCATTTTTTGAACTGGCTGGTAGTATAATCAATACCTGTTGCGGCAGTTAGCATACCTGCAAACTCTTTTACAGGAATATACAACCATGCGAACATGCACAGTACAAGTGAATCCATTACTGCATTCTCATTCTGGGCTTCAACAAGAAGTCCTGCTTTTTCTGTGAAAGTCTTAGGTTCGATTTTAACCGGTTTCCCTAAAACCTCGCGTGGAATCATGTAACCCCTGAGATGGCATCCGCCGCGGTTTGAAGTGGCATACGATAACGCCTGTCCGTAAACACCGCGCGGGTCATAAGCAGGAAGTTCAAGTCCTTTTGAATGCATGGCAGCACCCTTCCAGCGGGAGCCTGCAAGGGATTTTGAACCCATGCCGATGTCCCTCCCGACATCCTCGTTTTCCCCGATTTTCCTGGTAATTCCTGACAGGTCACTGATATCCTCACCAGTTAGTTCAGCATATGCGGCGATTGTTGAACCAGATGAGATAGTATCTATGCCGTAATCATTGCAGAGTCGGTTAACCCTTATAATTTCATCCATGCTTGAATTGTTGTTATCAGGTCCGAACGCCCACAGTGTCTCGTATTCCGGAATCTCGTGACCCTTAAATTCCCCGCTTTTTATTATGTGCTTGCATGCAATGATACAGTTGTAACAGGCATGGTTTCTTACATCATAGTTTTCCCTAATGAACTCCCCTGATACTTTATCCGCTTCACTGAACTCGGTTTTCCGGAAGTTACGTGTTGGCAGCATTTTATTGTAATTTATAAGGTTAAGAAGGGATGATGTACCGTAAGTGGTGAGTCCTTTTGAGGTCATCGGGCCTTCATGAAGATACCGCAATGCTTCATCCCGCGCCTGCCCGAATGCGACTTCATCAGATATTCCGGGTTTTTTGTTTCCTTTCACCACAACAGCTTTTAGCATCTTTGAGCCCATGACAGCGCCAAGCCCACCCCGCCCGCAGGCATGGATATAATCGTTCATGATATTTGCAAGGGGAACAAGCTTCTCACCTGCGCGCCCGATGCATGCCACACTACCTTCCGGTTTTAACAATCCCGTACATTCCCGCACATTCTTACCCCACAGCCTGTTTGCTTTACGGATGCCAATGTCATCGTTTTTGATTGACAGGTAAACCGGCTCTTGCGCCCTGCCCTTTATGATAAGCGCGTCCATGCCTGCAAATTTTAACTCCTTGCCGAAATGACCTCCTGCACTTGAGTTGAAAATAGTACCTGTAAGCGGGGAGCGTGTTACCATGGAATGCCTGCCCGACATGGGAGCAGCGGTGCCTGTAAGCGGTCCTGTTGCGAAAATTATTGGATTATCAGGACACAGGGGGTCAAGCCCGGGAGGTACGGAATCGTAATACAGTTTTACTCCAAGTCCCCGCCCCCCGATAAATGAGTGCAGAATATCCGGATCGCTCTGGTTTTCTGTGATTTTACCGTCTGTTAAATCAATAGTTACGGTTTTCCCTGTCCAGCCGTGCATGGTATCTTAGAGAGGTGTGTTTCGTATTAAAGATGTGTTTTACTTAAGTCCAGGACAGGTTCACATTTATCAGGGTATTCAGCAACTTCCTGCTCTAAGTCTTTTCCCAGAGCACTTCTCACCATCTCCATACCCATCTTAAGCGCCCCGTCAATCTTGCCTGCATCCGTGCCGCCTCCCTGGGCTATCCCCCGTTTCCTTCCTCTGTCCACCTGTAAAGTTCAGTTTGTGGGCTCGGACCAGCCCATTCTTTCAATCTCGATGCGACAGATTCCAATGTCTTGTGATGCATTTTAAATTTCTCAGTAGCATTATAGGTATTGTCTTTGAATTCAAGGTATCCAGAAAGGTGATTTTCAATCAGTATATTCATCTGGTACTTTACTCTTTCCATAAGAGCATGCTTCTCAGGAATTCCTATCTTATCAATTAATCTCTCCAATCCTTCATCTACCATTTGAATAGGAGTCTTTCCAACACTATTAGGCGAAAATAGTTGCATGACTATTTCTATCAGCCCCCGACGAATCTCCCGCTGGTTTTTCATTTCTGGC
>JACUTP010000129.1 GCA_014859785.1 Candidatus Methanoperedentaceae archaeon
ACACAGGGCATCACGCATGATTGCCCTGTTGAATCGTATCCCGAAGGGCGCCGGACGGTAGAGATGTTTTGCAACTCAATCTTCGTTTTCCAGCATCAGGGTGATTACTGGTTCCATAGTATCGCCCGGACCGCACACGGCTTTGAGTTTCACGACATGCGTTTTGAAGGACTCGCTGTTTTCCATCAGGAAACTGACGTTGTAGAGCAGTTTTGCGCATCCTTTCGGGACACTGCGCCCAGCAATGGTAAACAGGTACAGGACATCCCACAGCCTCCCCTGTACGGATTGCCCCATTTCTATGAGCTTTTTTGTAGGTTCGATGTAGTTCCACAACGCTTCGGTGACTGCTACAGGGTATTTTATACCCGCCTCTTTCGCAGTTTCTGTCACGTCTACCAGCACACCGTCTCTGAGTGCCTGTTCCCTGGAATATTCGTAGATTGTTTTCCCGAACAACTCCTCTTGTTGATTACCGTTCATTTCTTCCTCCTGTAACCCTTCAATGGTTGTGTTCCTCATCCCATTCTTTCTGTTTTTTTCTCCATTCGGAGTTCATCTGTCGTACTTCGTGGTCTATGGCATCCATTCTGTCCATGCCTTCCCTGGACATTTGTGGTCTTGCAGTTTCTTGAGTCATTGTATCACGACCAAAAAAAAAGAAAGTGGTGTTTCAGGCCACCACTCTAAGCCGCCCCATCATCGGTTCATATGCCATACCACTGTTAAACAACGCCTTGACAACAGCCCCTGCTGTTTCTGCTGATGCGATTTTCGATTCTTTTAATTTTTTGTCGAACTCTTTCGCGCTGACTGTACCGTTTTCTGAACTCATGCAGAGTTCACCAAGGAGTCTGTGTGCCGCAGTAATGTTAATTTCGTCAGTATTCATGCCGGTTTTGGTTTTGCCTGCGGGCTTTTCGGGTACGGCGTCTGCTGCCGGTACGTTTTTAGGCGTTTTGCCTGTCTTCTTTTGCGCCGTTTCTTTTTGCGTTGCAGGAGCCGGCTCAGGTTTACCTGCATCCTCTTTTCCAGCGCCGTTATCCTCAGAAGATGCTGTGCCTATCCCTGCTGCCACCCATACTATGTTCTTCAATTCATCCAGGTCAGTAGCGTAGCAGTCATCAATCACTGCTTTTACTTCAGGCGGGAGTTTCTCAGGTGATGCAACAAGAGTCTTTATCCTGGCAATGGTCTGTCTGGTTGTTTCTTCCATCCACAATTCCCGCTCGGTTTCAGTTACCTGCGTTATTGATTCAGGGCGGATGCTGACATACACCTGCCCGTCTTCTGGCTGATAGATGTTCAGTTTACCTGTAACTGCAACAAACATCGGGAGACGTCCGGCAAGCTGCCTCATCACTGCTGAGATTTCGGGCTGGTAGGTTCCTGCCCTTATGTGTACAGCTCCTGTCGGGTCAACTATCCTGCCGCGGACAAAGTCGTTATCCCCGTCTTCTATTTCTGTTAGCACCCCTACATGGAAGATACGGTTTATCTTAGCACCTGTCGGGGATACTGCGTAGGCTGGTGCGAACTTGTCGTTTGATGAGCGTTCAAGTTCTTCTGTTGTTTTTGCAATCTCTGCTGCAAACAACCTGACTGCTGGCTCACGCTTATAATCTGCCATTTAAATCGCCTCCAGTTCTGCTGATATGGCAGCCGAGTCTGCAACCAGTGTCGGTACTTTCGGGGCCATGGCTTTTACAAGCGTGTATCTTGACATCGGGCTGCCTGTGACTGTGTAGAACCTGCCGAGGGTCATCTCTGTGATTTCAGCTTCTACAACTGAAGCATCCATAGCCTCTGTTGCCATCTCTTTTGCTTTGTCAAGGCTGATGCCAGTAAGTGCGCAGGTTTGTTCTGCATCGAGGATGAGTTCCCTGACTTCAATGCCGTTATCTATGACAGCTTTTATCCGCAGGTCATACGTTCCATCAACCTTTCCGTGTTCTCCGCAGACACCTTTCTTGAGCTGGCGGTTGCATTCAGGACAGCGTTTTATTAATCCCGAACCGTTCTGGATACTGACAATGGCGCCAGTGAATTCCTCTTCCTGGGCTTTTACCTCAACTTCTTCTTCAAGCTGGGTTATTGTGGTGTTCTTGTTGATGTTTAGCTGGCACTTGTCATTGTAGCTTGAGATACTTGCTCCTGTTATCCTGTAGGAAGCCCCTTCCTCAAGCAGTTCTTTTTCAGAATTTTCCCAGATGGTGAACTTGATAACACCTGTTGAATCCCCGATTAAACCTGTTTGTGCGATTTTATCTGAGGTCGAATCCCAGAGCTGAACGACTTTTGCCCTGAGTTCAACACGCATTCCAGGCCGGATTTCCCCTATGGTTACGGGAACAGTCTCCCCGTTCTGGTAAAGGGAGTTCATCTCAATTCCTGCGGCAAATGCAAGGCTGCGAAGAACATTGCGTTTGGCTTCAGGTCCTGTTACTTTGAACTCTAAAAGCTGCTGGAATTTTTCGTTTATCTGTTCTGGTGTTACTTCTACACCTGCGTTTTTTAAGGTGGCTTGGATACTGGCCACATCGTTTGTATTGTTCATGGTTTTATTCACTCCTTTTTTCAAGGATGTGTACCAGGAGCATGCGAAGATACGCTGCGCTATGACTGATACAATTCCCGCGTATGCCGCATGAGCGGGAGTATTGGCTTTGCAATCCTGCTTTTCTTTCAGTTTGCAAAACTGGTCTCTGGTATTTTTGCCATTACCCCGCACATGCGGGTAGTTGATGGGCGGGTACAGGGAGATGTACGAGGGGAGGTCCACAGCGCCTTTCTGTTTGGGAGGGGGCGTTTAATGTAATGTAGAAGGAGGATCAATCTTATATTTGTTTTAGTCCAAGCCAGTGTCGTGCCTGGAAGTCTGTCCAGCCATATTTTTCACGGAGTTTCACGATTTGGCTGCATCGTGTATGGTAAGTGGCCCTATGCCATTTCCCTGCGCGACTTCCTCCAAGTTCTTTTTTGCAGTACAAACATATCTTATGGGTTGGGTGTGTGGATTTCATTGATTTATAGCCCTCAGGAGACGGGCGATACTTGCTTTCACGCATCAATCTGTCGTTACCACACCCTTGTTTCGGTTGGTACCCTTATTATATAGGGGCAGTTTAAACATTCATATTGAAACGAATCACCTTCAGCATGTGGTGCGCCTCGGGACATGCGACTCCCGCATTTAGGGCATTTTTTCATTTTACCATTGTTCTCCCATACATGACCCGCACGTCCCATCTCCAAACAACTCTTCTTTTTCCTTTTCACAGTTCTCACAGCATGCCGGGATACTTTCATCAGGTGGCCCGTTGCATCCGGGAGGGTAACTCCATCCAAATATTCCATGTATATTTATCACATTTAGATTCATATTGTGCAATCCTCCCCATGCGGATAATCAAAGTAATCCTCCCCATCAGTAAGAATATTCAAGACCTGAGTTGCTTGATCTTCTGTGAGTTCTGAAATATCTTTTTTCACATCCACATCTAATCCCAATAATTGCACAACCTCATCGATATTATTCCAGTTTCCGATTAACAATGCACATTTTGAAGAGCAAGTATAATTTGCAAGCCCTTCATTAATATCAGTCCTTAAAACATCAAGGTCATGGTAACATTTGTATGGTTTAATAACTGTTCCGCAGTTAGGACAGTGCATACGATAGCGATATACTTTTTTAATACTATCGTAAAAAATATCTTTTTCGTTTGTTAATTTTATTAATTCATCTTTCATAACTTATCTCATGGTTTTATTTTCACCACTGTTTTTCAAGTTCTCGTTCCATCAGGATACTGTTCTCGGATTGTCTTTTCTATTCCCTTACTTGACATAATGAAGGAAACGCTTCCATCATCGATTTCTTTTGTATTGCTTGATTCCATACTTATCACCTACAATATTAGTGGGGAATCTATCCCCAGTTCTTCCAATCTTATTTTTGCAGCACGCACAATTTCCTCGTTGTGCCTCGGAAATGTATTTGACCAAACCTTAGCCGGATTAGCCAATTCGTTCAGGGCATGATCATATTTTCCCGTTAAAATCGCAAGGAGGTGTTTTTGATGCACCCCTTCGTCATATTCAGAGATATCGTGTTCAAGACGTTTTTCCTGAGAATCTGCCATAACGGCATGATGCCCTCCAGCCCCTCGTTGTTTTGCAATTTGATGTGTTGCATTTCGCCGCGCCGTTGGCCCGACATGCACTGAATACATTTGAGCCAACTCATCACGGAGTTTTCTATATTCTGTTTCTCGGTTTTTGGGTTCAATATCAAAAATTGACATTATTAATCACTCATCCTGTCGTAGGGAAAATTTACCGCTTGGTCTATCTTCATCGAACCCAACAAACTCGTCTCTGCAATTATTGCATACCCATACATCTTTTTCGTTATATTCGATTCCAACTTCAGCCAGGTCTATTTTAGATTTTACGCTCATATTTATACCTCCTTGTTATTGGAGTGTGAGGATTCCACATTCCATTGATGTCCACAATCATCACACGCAAATCCATATTTAGCACTTCCCGATAGCCATATAGAATGACAACGAGGGCATTCATCCACTTCTTCCCATGCATCTTTGCGCTTCTGCGCTTCTACTTCTTGTTGTGCCACTATCTTTTGAGCTTCGGCGACTACATGAGCAGGGGCTGGAAGTTCTGAATATGCATGATCCCACCAGTCCGAATTGAAATGCTGAAATGCATGTATGTACCCTGCTGGAGTGAGTCCGTATTCAGTATATTGCCCATCCCCTGCCCAATGGATTGATTTCAGATGTATCTGTGACCCTTCTCCATGTTTCTCCCCATCATTATCCACCCATTTCGGCGAGCCGAGCCAGGCTTCATATTCTTTGAGTTCTTTGTGATATGTTTCTTTTGCGGATTTTTCCGCTATTGCTTTGCGCTCATCTTCGATTTTTCTTTGTGCGAGTCGTTCCGCCCTTTCTTTTTCCCGTGCCTCAATGGTATCAATCTCAATCTCGTACCCCCTCTGTCTCAGAATTGAAAGCCCATCTGCATGTATGCGCCAGCCAGGGGAAGTGAAAAACATATCGCACTCTTCAAGAAAATCCTCACTCCAGTATGTCACTTTTCCAGCAGACTTGAGGGCAGTGAAGTCTGCGGGAGTAATTGTCTTACCGAGAATCAGGTATCTTCCTTGCCCTTTCTGCGCAGGTGGACTATTCCAAATCTCTGCCTTGATTTCTACTTCAGTAAGTCCCTGTTCAGGGCTTATCTCTTCTTTCACTGATACTTTTTTATTGTTTGCGGTTGTATTCATATT